>CAXRAL010000080.1:0-16120 GCA_964228815.1 Candidatus Poseidoniaceae archaeon | reverse complement strand
TGATGCTGGACAACGCCTTGAAGTTGGGCGAAAACGTCATTCTCGAAGGTGCCCAAGGCTGCTTGTTGGACATTGACCAGGGGACCTTCCCCTTCGTCACCTCGTCGGTCACCTCCCGAGGCAACGCCACGCACGGTGCAGGTATCCATCCCGGGCACGTGAAGGACGTCATCGGCATCACCAAGGCTTACATCACCCGGGTCGGCCACGGCGCCATGCCCACCGAACTCGACGACGAGGCGGGCGAACACATGGGGACGGTCGGCAAGGAATTCGGCACCACCACGGGCCGAAAGCGCCGCTGCGGATGGTTTGACGCTGTGGTCATGCGCCAGGCTCAACGTATCAACGGGTTCACCGGTCTTGCCCTGACCAAACTGGACGTCTTGGGCGGTCTGGACGAACTCAAGATTTGCGTGGCCTACGAACTGGACGGCAAGGAGATCACCGAACTGCCCTCCACGGCATCTGCCCTGGCCCGTTGCAAACCGGTCTACATCACCATGCCTGGTTTCCCCGAACTTCCGCTCTCCGAATGGTTGGCCATGGCGGTTCATGCCAACGAATCAGGCAAAGGCATCGCCGTTCTGCCTGCAGCCGCTCAGCAGTACATCGCCAAACTCGAAGCCTTGGTGGGCGTGCCCTGCACCAGCGTGGGGGTCGGTCCCGACCGTGATGCGACCATTGACTGCGTTTGATTCGCTGTCCTGCACAGGTGAAGGCTCAAAAGGGAGTGGCTCACCGCTCGGATTACAAGGGCGCTTAGCTCAGTTGGAAGAGCGTCTGGTTTGCAACCAGAAGGCCGGGGGTTCAAATCCCCCAGCGTCCACTATCCCTTTTTGGCTTCGCAGTGTGCGGGTTTTGTTTCTTACATACACGAAGCCACTGCGTCTGAACCCCTTTGGGTGTATGCTCAAAAGAACCGTCGGGAACATGACTATGTAATATCGTTAAGATTGATATGTGAGGGAGTTCAAATTTCATCAAGTCTTCCTCTAAAAAATTCCTTTCAAGAGCGAGAAGCTGTCATTTTACAGGCAGCTGCAAGAGGTCTACAATTAAGCGAAGATGGTAGGCGTTGGGTGCCAATACAATCGAAACCAAGCCAAGCAATGAATGCAGAAAATGAAATGTCGAAGTCTTCAATTTCTTCCTATGTTGGTGCTTCCATCTTGGGGGTTGCTTTGGGAGTTTTCTTGGTCTTGCTGTATTTTGGAATGACCGTCCTTGCGTTAATCGTTGGCATTTACCTCTTCCTCATTCTGCCAATCTCACTGTTGTCGGGTCATTATGTGTCATTTGGAGAATTTTTATTCGGATAATTCCTCAGAAACCTCTCGTCACCAGCGTCCCACGTCTGTCTCCATTCGATGAGTAGTTGAGGCATAATCTACATGAAGAGGTCGTGGCTCAAAGGCTACCATGGACATCGAGACCGCCGCCAACATCGGCGAGGCCGTCAGTGGTATCGCCATCCTGTTCACCCTCCTGTTCAGTCTTCGCCAAATGAAGCACTGGAACGAAAACCGACGCTATGAGATCGGTCGAGATTTGGCCGCTCACATGAACAACCCACTGGTTCACCGTGGATTTTCCATCAGCACCGTCAAACTCCACGATGAGTTGACGCCGCAGGAATTGGCGGCCCTCACTCGAGAGGAGAAGGACGCCATGAACGCCTTGATGATTGGCATGAACAACATTGGCGTGTTGGCCAAAAACGGCCACCTGTCCCTCGACCTGGTAGAGGATTTCTGCGGTGTCTACGTGCGCATGTTCGCCAGCCGATGGCGGCGTGTGATCATGATCTTCATGATGGTCAACGTTGAGAAAACCGGAGAAGGTGAGGATTCGATTTGGGCAGGGTTGTTCTGGCTTCTTGACCACCTTGAGGCCAAAGGTAATGGCGGAGCAAAACTCGTTTGAGGCAGCCGTGCGAGTTAGGCCCAGCCCATCAATTGGCGGAACGCCGGGGTGGCGCACAGCTTGTCAACATCGGACGGGTTGAAGTAGAATCCAGCGAGGTCTGAGCGAACTTCGGCCTCACTCTTTCCGGTCGTGCCGATCATGTTGATGATGCGTCCGTAGGCACCGCCACCGCCGTAGGAGGCGCCGGCATACCCTGCATCGGGTTGACCGAAACTGTAGGATTGTTGTGGCGCAGAGCCACCTCCAAACAAGCTGCTCAGGAGGCGTTGAAGGAAACTCACGGTGATCATCTCAATGACTGCGGGGCTGCCCGGGCCCCGCAGTCGGTTGGTGTCCCCACCGCATGCGGTGGCAGGTCATCGCATTTCTGCTCGCTTGGGCAAGGAGAATGGTACGTTGACGGCATATAATCGTTCACTTTTTTGAAACAATTCGCATCGCGGGCTCTGCACGACCCGCAAGGTCCGTGTCGCCCGGGTCGACTTCAACGCCCAGCCTGCGTAGGACTTCCAAGTGGGTGGCTGAGAAGGGTGTCCGCGAATCGCCTTGACCGGCTACCTCCCAAAGCCCCAGATGCCGGAAGCCTTCTTGCTGTTCTTCTTCCGTCACGACCGGTGTGAGGTCAACCCATGCGTGCCCGTAGTGGTTGATCGTATTGCTCATGTTGACCCATCCCATGGAGGCTGTTTCCTTGGCGAGTTGTTCCTTTGGAACGGCACGTGTCCCGATCAGTAATGTCTGTTCTCGATGTTCAAACCGGTGAACAGGTCCCCAGCCCAAGCCCTTCAAACGTTGAGCGACGGCATCGATGTGCCCTTCGTCCCAGCGTGTTGGAATCCACGCCATAAAGGCGCTGCGGCCATTGGTGCCGACCACTTGCGTGCTGCATTGCATCACGGTGATGACGTTGTTCGGATGCGTCATCATCGCCTGTTTCTTGCCGATGTTGCGTGAGTTTGATGTCTTTCGTGGTATGAGTGAGCGCCACTTGAAGGCCAAGCGCGGCATTCGCTGAGCGTTGGGATGCTTCGGCAGCATCTTCACCCACGATTTGAGCGGTGTCGCAAGTTGTTCCCGTGTAATGCGAGTGCATGCCCAACCGGTTGTGCCGTGAAGACTCCCTGGAAGCCGAATAATTCGGCGGGTGTCTGCGGTCACGGTGGTGTCAACCGGGAATCCTTGCTCCAGTACTCGCTTGAGAAGATCACTGCGTGCAGCCCGCACCGCCTCTTCCCGTTGTTTTGGGTCGGGTATGGCGAACAAGGAGCGGTCGTTGTCCTTGAAGATGAGATGGAAGCCCTTTCCGCCGCTGTAGCTGATGCAGAGTAACGCAAGGGATTCGTTGTTTTCCACCCACGCCAAAAGCCGATGAGTAGCGATTCTCGCTTTTTCCAGTCGCTGGTAGCAGAACGGCTGAAAGTCCACGTCAAAGACGACCATATGGTCGATGAGGACGGGATGCGGGGATTGCTCATCGCTGATTTTGGGAAGGTTGAGCGGTGAGAGCCATGCAGCTGTCCCGATGTAGACATCCCGGGGGCCTTGTTTGGTCAACATGTTTTGCAAGGACCCCGCCGTGGAAAATTGACGCGTGGCCGTGACCCATCGGTCGTTTGGCAATCGCCAGCGAAATTGATGCCTGGAAGGTTTCTCCAGCCAATCAAGGTCGGGCTTTTGGGCGCCATACCACGACTGAAAGGCTTCAGGGGGCAGCATCAGCATGAATAGGGCGTCGTTCTCCTCAATCTTTCCCCTTCCTCCGCAGCACGGCATCTGGCCGAGATTCCAGTAAAATGAGATGTCGTGCTGGGATAAGTATTAGATTCAACAGTGGCATCGGACAACCATGGGATTGAACATGCAAGAGAGCCGCTTTGCTCGGTTCGGGACCGTTTGTGCGCTGTATTTTGCTCAAGGTGTACCGTGGTTCTTCGTCGCCACCGCTCTTGTAACGTTCCTCGTTGACAACGGTTCGATGGACGACACCCAGAAACTCGCCCTCATCTCCGCCGGTATGATCCCATGGATTATCGGCAAACTCGTGCTCGGGCCCGTGATTGACCGTTATCGTTTCCCTCGCATGGGCCAGCGCCGTCCTTGGGTGATCATCTCACAACTGGGAATGATGCTCACGATGGCTGCCTTCCTTTTGGTCGACGACCCTGCTGCTGACTTGGGAACACTCGGCATGTTCTTCCTGATTCACAACATCTTCGCTGCCCTTCAAGACGTCAGCTCGGACGCACTCGCCGTTGATACGTTAAGCGATGAGGAATTGCCCCTCGCTAACGGGCTGATGTTCGTGGCCAAGGGCTTCGGCGCCATGTTTGCCGTGCTTGGTCTCAGCCGCGTGCTCAACGATTCCGGCTTCCATGCTGCCCTTCAGGTCCAGATTGTTGTGTTGGCTGCCGTGATGATGATTCCACTGTTTGTCCGTGAACGTCCAGGCGACCAACTGTTCCCTTGGAGCGAGTCTTCTTCCGAAGCTTCCTCGGCAACCGATGACGACGTCATGACCTTCGGTGAAATTGTGACAGCGTTCCAGTCAGCGGTTTCAGGCAGCACAGCCAAGATGGCCCTGGTGCTGTGCACCATCATGTGGATCGGCGGAGGCATGGGCACCGGCATGGGCATCATTGACTTCCAGTGGGAATTCCTTTTTGTCGACGAATTGAATTGGGATGCGCAAGATTTCCTTGACGCCAAGGGCCTGCCGGTCTTCCTGATGACGATGCTTGGCTTCCTCGTCGGTGGCTTGCTGGGTTCCAAGTTCGGCTCCAAGAAGACGCTCACCGTGGCCGTCGCCGTCGGGACCGTCATGACCGTGGCGTGGTCCGCCCTGCGTGGACAATGGACGGACAGCAGCATGATGCTGCAAATATGGCTGGTTTGGACGCTGGTTTGGGCCATCGTCGGCGCGAACCTGCTGGCCTTCCTCATGTCGGTCACGAGCAAGGAAGTTGCAGGAACTCAATTCTCGATTTACATGACGCTCATCAACGTCGGCGCCTTTACCGGCAACGCCCTTTCGCCGGTCCTCAAAGATCTGGCAGGCGGAAGTTTCCCCAACCTGTTCCTGTTCGGAGCCGCCTTCCAAGCGCTGGTCTTCCTTCTCTTGTTGCAGATCAAGGACGATGAGGCGGCACCGCCAGCCTCCGTTGCCATTCATGAAAGCGAATGAATTCACCTGAACACATCAATACTTCATGGGGCCTTGAATGAACCTTGAAACCGCCGCAAATTTGGGTGAGGCACTCAGCGGCCTTGCCATCATGGCGACGCTGGTGTTTGGTCTTCGCCAAGTGATGGAAGTCAACCGGAATCGGCGCTATGAGATTTCCCAGACCATTGCACAGTCGCTCGAGAATCCGCTTGTCCAGCGTGGGTTCGCAACGTTTGGAGGTGCCATCACCAAGGACACCGGCCTCAAGGAATTGATGGAATTGACGCGTGAACAAAAAGACGCCACCAACGCCGTTGTGGTGCTCATGGCGAACCATGCGGTGATGACCTTTCACCGAAATCTTTCCTTTGACATCGTCTACTCATTCTACAAGCCTTACCTCTCGCTCATCGGTGTGAGCATGCGCCGAATGATGATGTTGACCGAGCAGGGCTACATCATGCACGATCAGAGCAGCGTCACCGAGGAAGAAGGCATGGGCACGTTCCACTGGGTGATTTGGCTGTTGGACAAATTGGAAGCTCACCACAAGCCCGAGGAATTCAAACCTCATCTCAACCAGAAGGACTGGACGCCTTGATCGGCGAGCCTTCGTGGGTCAACCGCAATGCCGCTCGCTTCACGCCTTTTCTTCAAGTTCAGCCACGATGATGGCGTCCTCGACATCCTCTTCGGTTTGGAGTCGGACGGTGTAGCCGGCTGTGCCAGCAGCCCCCAGCAACATCAGCAGCGAGAAGATCACGGCGAAGGGATGGTCCGCAATCAGGCTGCCAAGTGAGGAGAAGAAGCCGTCGCTCTCGGTTTCGCCGCTCATCTCCTTGGGCTGAATCAGCGACACCACGGTGGCTTGGTCGTAGGCTGAGCGGGTGAAGGTCAGCATGCCGTCCATGTCCTCTTCGTAGTCGTCCGAAGGGATGGTGGGGTTGAGGTCGGTGTAGAAATCCGGACGCTGTTCGAATTGGATGTCAACCGGTTGCGAGAGGTCCATCGTCAGCATGACATCCACGGTGTAAGGGACGCGGGATTCGAAAAACTCGAAATCTTGGAAGAAGCCCCACATCGTCACCGCCGTTCCGGACACGTCGAAGTGCGCCCACTGGCCCCACGCCGATTCGTCAACGGCGAGGTCGTAGTACCAGGAGTCGGCCAAGCGATTGCCTTCGCCTTGTGCCTCGTTGCTGCCGTCATCCCCGAGGTCAATGTCGAGTTGGAGCAGGCCGGCTTGACCGGTGTCCAAACTCGTCTCAACGGCGGTGAAGGTGGCCTCGAGGCGCGTGGTGCCGTTGGGAATCCACACGTAATGAGAATCCTCGGTGTAGTACACGGCGCCCGTTTGTCCGTTGTTGAAATGATTCCAGTCGCCCTTCCACGCATGGCGAACCCGGTCGGTGTTGGCAGGAATGGTGGTGGTCGTCATCATGTTCTCGTAGATCTCGTAGGCGTCCCACACGTTGTATTCGGGGTGGTCGACGATGCCGTCGCCGTCTTGGTCTCGCATCAACTGAAGGGTTCGGGCCAAAGCCACGGCGGCGTCAAGGTCCGTCAGGCCGTGGCCGATGCGCCAATCATGGCACTCTCCCGTGGCGCTTCGGTAGCATTCCTCAGGAATGTCGTTGCAAGAGTCTTCGTCGTTGCCAGCCTCACATGAATTCGCCATGCCTTCGTAGCGAGCCGTCAACTCAAGGATGAGTTCGACCTCGTGGACACGGCTGTTGTTGCGCTCGTTCCAGTCCTCATACTGTGCGTAGGCAGCTGTTCCGTCGCCGCCAACGAGGCTGTCGCCGAAGTCGTGGTCGTCACGATGGTAGTCGGCTGCACCCAACGAAGGAGCAACGTCGAGCAGAATGCCCGCCATGCCTCCAACGTGAGGCGTGGCCATCGAGGTTCCGGAGATGGCCATGTAGTAGAGGTCGCCTTGCGTACGGGTGGTCGCATCAATGGCGGTACCACGTGGTGCAGTGGCCCAAATGTCTCGGCCGGGTGCGCCTACATCGGGCCAGGTGTGCTGTTGGTTCATGCAGCCACGAGAAGAGAACGATGTAACCTCAGTACCGTCGTGGGTCAGTGCGGCCACGGAGATGGCCGATGGTGTGTTGGCGTACACATTCGTGCGTAGGTCGCCTGAGCATTCAGCACCGGATCCACCGGAGTTGGAGGCCGCAAAGATCACAGCGACGTCGTTCTCGTACGTGAGCCGGTCCGTCAGCTGCGTGATGGTGCCTTGTGGGTCGTAATCCCCATCGCTGCCCCAGGAGTTGGAGACGACACGAATGTGGTGAGGGTTTTGGCCCGGGATGGAATGCGCATAGGTCCACTCAAGTCCCTGAACACCGGCGAAAATGGACGCGCCATCACCAGCCCCAAGTGCCACGAGTTGGCCGCCCTTGGCCACGCCGGCTCGACGTCCAGCCGAAGCATCCCCGTTACCGGCAATGGTGCCGCCGACGTGCGTACCGTGGCCCGAGGAGGTGTCCGAGTTCCTCGTCTCGACCCAATCGTTGTCGGCTGGCGTCCACTTGGCGGAGTAGAGCGTTTTCTCACCGGTCCAAGGTTCGAGGTAGTCGTAGTCAGGGTGGCCGGCGTCCACACCAGTGTCGAGGTCAACGATGGCGGTGCCGTCCCCGTCCCATTCGCTGAACGAGAGGTCGATTTCTCGCAGAACTTCGCCCGATGGCGAAATAATGACGCGGTCCCAGGTGTCGGTGGCACGCACCACGTGTGTCGTTTCGTGCATCATGATCCCGGGTTGTCCACCCCATTCGGAAGGCAGGTAGAAGAATTCCAGTTCCTTGTCGAGTTCGAGGTATTCTACACGGTCCCAGGTTGACATTCGACGCAGGTCGATGGCCTTGCCTTCGACCAATCCAGCGTCCAAGAGGGGGGCCTCGCCCCTGAGTACCAGTCCGAGGTCGGCGATGAAGGCCTCGTCGTGCGGGGTCAATGGGGAGTGAAGTTGGAAAATAACAGGCAGTACCGTGGCGTCGGCGACTTCATCGAGTTTTTCGACAAGGTCAGCGTTCATCTTGGACGCATCACCGAGGGGGTTGGCTGAGTCTGCCAAGGGTGAGGCGGTCGCGCCTACCATCAACAACTGCAGCAAAAAAGCGGTCAACATCATCGCTCGGCGCCGGTTTGCCATGGTGAATTTGCACGGCCCTCGCATTATAACGCTGATGGTTTGTAGGGCAATAGCAACAAATAGGTCCCAAGCACCATGATAACTGGCGTTCACCATGCAAATGACGACCTCAAGTTATCTGACCGCGTTCCAAGGCGCACGAGCCCTGTGGAATTATCTGCGAAAAAAAGACATTGAACCAGAGGCGTCTGAACACGAGATGCACATGGAAGCCGCCCATCTCGAACACGAACGCCGTATGGAAGCGGCTCGCCAAGACCGGGAACTTGCCCTGGCCAAGGTCACGACAATTCGCGAGGTGGCGGCTCTTGGAGCCGAGGCACAGGTCATCGCAGCCGAGGCTGAGGCACGTTCCCGTTCAGCACGACTGGCTCCCGTCATGGCAGCGTTTGAAACGATTCAAGCCAACAAACGGGCTAGAACGGAGGCGGCCCTATCGGCCACACTTTCCGAATGATCAGCCTCATCACGCGGCGTGAGGTCCGGCTCGGGGCCCAAGTGGCACGATCCGGTGGGGGTTCATGTGTTGATGCGACCAGAAGTAGTGATGCTTGATGTGGGTCCAATCGCAGGTTTCTCGGATGCCGGGGAGGGCTAACATTCGCTCAACAAAGGCCTGCAAATGAGGATAATCGATAATGCGCTGGAGATTGCACTTGAAATGGACCACATAGACCAGGTCAAAACGAACGAGGGTGGTGAACAGACAGAGGTCGGCCTCGGTGAGGGTGCCTCGTCCATCACCCACCAACCATTCTCGATCTTCGAGGTGGTTGTCAAGCTCGTCGAGCCGGTCAAACAGGGCAGTAACGGCCGTTTCATAAGCGTCCTGTGAGCGGGCAAAACCTGATTTGTAGACGCCGTTGTTGACAGATTCGTAGTTGGACGTGATCATCGCATCGATCGCATCGATGAGGTGTTCGGGGCAAAGGGTGGTGGTCGCGCCGAGCGCTCTGGCTAGCGTACCGAACATCCGAATGATTTCTCGACTCTCATTGTTGACGATGGTGCCGGTCGCCTTGTCCCACAGCACCGGAACGGTACCAACGTGTCCCTCGTTGGTCCATTCAGAATAGGCCCGTCGGTACACGGCCTCGAGGTGGTGTTCACCATTGACACGGTCTGGGGTGGCGCCGGGTTCATCGGGGTTGAATGACCACGAACCGTCGGCGTTCATTCGCCAGTCGACCACGTCAACCGAAACATGGTTTTCCAGCCCCAGTAGGGTGCGTGCCATGACGGTTCGATGCGCCCACGGACAGGCATGGGAGACGTAGAGATGGTAGCGTCCGCTCGCAGGCTCAAACGGACCGTCGAGTGAAATAATGTCTCTGAATTCACTGCTCTTGCGAACGAACGCACCGCCACTGTAGGCTTTGGTCCATGCCCCTGCTTGCTCGCCCTTTACCATAGAAACATTCCTCGGAACAGACTATGAAAAACCTCGTATTTGGTGGTGCCAGTTTCCAACCTGCGACCAAGTTCAGTGTCATGATGGGTGAGGCCCTGCGTTCATGACAATGATGATGCGTGGGCGCCTCCACGACGGATTGAGCCCCCATGAAATTGCGTCTTCATCAGTTCCTTTCCCAAACCGGCACCTTCGCCTCGAAGCGGCAGGCCAAAGAGGCTGTTTGGGCGGGTGATATTACGGTGAACGGCTCGATTGTGAAGGACATCAGTTTCCAATTTAACCCTCGAACCAAGCCTGTGGCGTATCGCGGAAACGTGCTCCATTTCCCCGAGGAACACGTCACACTCATCCTCAACAAACCACCCGGCTACCTCTGCTCCCGCCTCAACAAGCACGAACGGTCCTTGGGCAAGACGCCGGTCTTTGACCTGCTCCCTGACCACCTTACTCAGCGGGACAAAGATCGCATGGTGACGGTGGGGCGCCTCGACGAAGCGACCACCGGGATGCTCGTCTTGACAACAGACGGCAAATTGGTGAGTCGGATTACCGACCCAGAACATCACGTGCCCAAGGTCTACCTTGTCCGAACCGCCGAAGCCATCGACGAACAGGCATTGAAGGCCCTGGGAGAAGGCGTCGACATCGAACTGGAGGTGAACGGTGAGGTCACCCTTCATCGAACAGAACCCGCCGAGGTTCACCAACTCTCCTCCTGTGATGTGCAGGTCACCCTCCATGAAGGGAAGAAACGTCAGGTGCGGCGCATGTTTTCGAGTGTGGACCATCAGGTCATCGATTTGCATCGAACAGCCATCGGTGAATTGTGGCTCGAGGATCTAGGTTTACGAGAGGGAGATTGCCTCGACATGTCAGGCATGAACGTTCTGGCCTTGATGGGTCTGGATGCTTGAGACAAACAACAAAAACCCGCACCTCATAGCCATCATGAGGATTGACCATGCCCGGTGATATGTCGTGGATGAAAGCCCGATACGATGAACTCAACGAGAAGTCGTTGTTGTGGGAACCTCCCACGCTTGAAGGGCCCAACGTCCCTCGATGTCAAATGGACGGGAAACCAACCATCATGCTCTCAGCCAACAACTACCTCAACCTCACCACGCACCCCAAGGTTGTCTCCGCCATGCAAGAGGCCACGGCCACCTACGGTGCTGGAAGCGGCTCTGTCCGGGCCATTGCAGGAACGATGGACATTCACCTCGAGGCTGAAAAGAAGGTTGCAGAGTTCAAAGGTGTTGAAGCATCGCTGATTTATTCCGCCGGCTACACCGTCAATGTCGGTTTGATCCCGACCCTGGTCACCGGTCCGCAAGATGTGATCATCTCTGACGAACTCAACCACGGGTCCATCATCGATGGTGTACGGCTCACCAAGGCCTCACGTGCCGTGTATGCGCACAACGACATGGGGGAACTGGAAGCTGTTCTCAAGGCCAACGAATCCTCAGAGCGTAAACTCATCATTACCGACGGCGTGTTTTCCATGGATGGCGACATCGCCCCCCTCGATGAGGTGACGGCGCTTGCAGAGGAGTACGGCGCCATGGTTTACGTGGACGACTGCCACGGTGAGGGTGTCCTCGGTGAGGGCGGTGCCGGAATCGTGGACCACTTCAGACTCCAGGGTAAGGTCGATTTTGAAACCGGTTCGTTCTCTAAAGCACTGGGCGTTCAAGGCGGGATCCTTGCGGGCACCGAGATGACCCGAAACCACGCGCTCAACCATTCAAGGTCCTGGTTGCTCTCCGGCTCACAACCTCCCGGTGTCGCCGCAGCCCAGAAGGCAGCCATTGAGGTGCTGATGAGCGAGCCCGAACATCACGCTCGCCTGTGGGAGAACACCAATTACTTCCGTAAGGAACTCCAATCGATGGGCTTTGACACAGGCGATTCGGTCACGCCCATCATCCCCGTCATGTGCGGTGCATCCTCGACGGCCAAAGCCATGACCCATGCACTCGGCGAGGAAGGCGTGATGGCCGGTGCCATCGTGTTCCCCATGGTGGCCAGGGACAAAGCCCGAATCCGAACACAGATGTCAGCGGGGTTGACGAAGGACGACCTCGATGCCGTGTTGGCGTGTTTCGAGAAAGTCGGACCAAAGGTCGGCGTGATTTGAGTTCATTCCGACTCAAAGGCGTCGACGACCTCGAGCATTTCGGTGTCCTCGCCAACCATATCTTCGGCCTCGACGTTGTCTTCGGCCTTGACTTCAAGGCCGACGAACGGATCTTTACCGTCCTCAATCATGCACAACAGGCGCCACCGGGGTGCCCACGACAAATGGACGTAAACCGGGCCAGGCAACAAGAGCAAGGCCCACACCAGCATCGAGGGCATGTCCATCATGCCAACCCTGTCAATGCTCAGCAAGGCGAGTCCGACGAACGGCATGGGGTAGAGCAGTTGGCGGGGTGGGGCCATGGGGTGGCGCTTCGAGAGTGAAATCATCACTAGCGAAAGGAAGCCACAGGCGCCGCAGGCGATGAGCAGGAGTGAGGTGTGGTATACCCACTGAACGCCCCACACCTCGTTGTTTTGGTCGCCAAAGGCGTATGGCAACAGCAGGGCGAGTGCGATCAGCAAGCCGTAAAACCCACCGATGTTGGCGGGGTGACTCAACCAAAGTGGCAGGCGAGCAAACCGCCGTGAGAGGGACGTCCCGAGCAGCGTTTCCTGCTCCTTGGGGGCCAGGGCTTCCACCTTGGCCATCCACGTTTCGTTGGTGGGCACGTCTTCCGGTCAGTCGTCTTGGTTTTGAACATAGGGGTGGAAAAAACCGCAAAACGGTCATTCTTTGCCACGGAAAAACGAGACCAGCGGGCTCTCAACGTCGACGGCCTCCTCGTCCTCCAGCCACGAACGCTCCAGCAAACCGCTGTCAATTTTCTCCCGTTCTCGGGCGGTTTCAATCGGGTCGGGCACATCATTCACGGCGTCGCGCAGGGCAATGGCTTGGTTGATGAGCGCCAGGTGGCGGCTGAGTGTGCCGTTGGTGTCCCGTTTCTCCATAAAATGGCCGAGGACGGGGTAGTCGTCGGTGTCCTGAACCAGGTTGTATCCTCCAAGCAACTCCTCAGGGACGGTTCGCAAGCGATGCGGCCCGGGGTCAACCCAACGGCCGTCGAGCAAGCGTACCCGAACATGTGCATCACCCATCGGTTCGCCGTCCATAAAGGGATGATTGAGGTTCACCGCCAGCGGTGTGCTAGAGTGAACTTGGAATCGCAACAAGATGACCGTGGTGTTCAGCCCAAGCGTCAGCCCAGCGAACACCCCCGCGAGGGCAAACGAGAGCGCAAATTGGCGAAGAACAAGAAACAGGATGCCGGCGACGATGACGCTCCCACCCAGCGCAACGTTTCGCCCGCGAATCAGCGGTTGAGCCACCGGTGTCTGAATGAAGGGGCGCATGTCGGGAGAGAGTTGCCCGTCCTCACCCACCATGGTCCGAACACGCCACGGCCGACTTTGAACCTCACGCTCGGGGCAGTTGGTGGGCACTGGCCGTTAAGTTCCATGTGGTGTTGTCCTCTGCATAGGTTTGGATGACGGCGAGGTGAGTGGCGATGTCGAACCCCCACGCAACGGTCCACCCCACAAGTTTGGGTTGCAGTTTCGCCCATTGCTTCTCAACTCCGCCGACGTTTCTGCGCTGGTGGTGGAGGAGCAAGGCTGCGGTCTGGATGAGGCCTTGGACGAGCAAGATCTCATCTTCGGAGGCGGCTCGTCGCTTGAGGTCGTTCCATAGGTCCTCCCACGCCTCGTGGGCGTGCCAGAATTTGGCTTCGTCAAACAGCGTGGCGCCCGCTTCCAGCAGCGCCCGTTCTTCTGGTGAGAGGGGACCGGCGAAGTGAGGCATCAGGCTTTGGAATGAGCCATTGGATTTGAATGCCTCTCCGTTGAAATCGTCCTGAGTCGGCGCTGCTTCATCGCGTGTAAAATCGCCGACGATGGAGAGCGAACGCCGCACCCTTCAAGAGGGGGTTTGGCGAAGCCATCGTCGGAGGGTGCGGTTGCGTGGAGTCGATTGAACACGGCGACCTTATCGAACAGCGCCGAGGTGGCGTTGACGTCCTCCGCGTTTTGGTTCGTAACCTTGCCGTTCACGAACAATCCGGCGCCGTCTGCATTCGCTCCTCAAGCGGCACCCATGACCGGGTAGGTTGGCTCCTCTTTCGGCTCGGTCAACCGGTGATGGCCTTCCACCAAGGGAGCGTTCAAGCTGAAGGGTTGGAAGCGCTGTTGGCCATTGAGCACGATGCGCTCGAGGTTGAAAATGACGTGTTACTGCACGAATTGACCATGAATGCGCTGCGTTCCACCATGCGTGAACATCCCGGTAGCGTGCTCCATTTGGAACACCATGACGATGCCAACAGCGGTGGTTCGTGGTGGTCCAGCGTCCGCTTACCTTCGACCTCATGGCGGAGAGCGGCGCGACTGGAAGACATCGAGCACCTCGCCCTGTCCACCGAGGAACGTCGCCGTGCAGCCCCTCAACGTTCCTCTGCCGTCGAACTCGAACCCGGTTGCATCTATCTCCTGGATTCTCCAGACCCTCATCCGATGATTCACCTCGGTGTAGAACTGGCGGAACGAGGCATGCCACTGCTGGGCATGTTCGGGCTGCCACACGCCCAAACGGAGATCACCAAACGGCTCCCACAACCTCAGTCCTACGCCCTGCTTTCGCCCCAAGGGGGTTATGATGTCCTCGCTGAGCGCTCCGCCATGGATGCTGTCCTCAATGCCTTCCAGTGGGGCAACGAGCGGTCCGTGCTCCTCATCGACGGCCTTGACCGGTTGGGCAACGCCCTCGGCGATGCTGGCATGCTCGATGCGTTCCGCTCCATGTGCGACGGTGTTCGGTTCAACGACCACGTGGCCCTCGTGACCACCGACCTTGAGATGTTTGAGACGGCGGTCCAGCGGCGCCTCCTCGCTGACGTGACGTTGCTCCGTACATCCGACGTGGAAGCTTGGACGAACGACCCTGACGGCTTGTGGGACCATCCCCTTCTCCTTGCACCCGACGAGGAAGAGGAGCAGTGGTTGGCCGCGCAAATTGAGCATCAGGGTGCCAAGGTCGGCGCCGTCTTGCGCTCGGAATCCGTCATCGAAGGAGGTTCGTACGAACCCGATGCAGAGGAACGGGCTGAGGCAACGCAAGTCCTCGCCGATGTGGTGGATGCCTGGCCTGCCGCCTCTCCGAATGTTGACGAAACCACCAACGCTAACATCCCTTCAGCAGCAGGGGTCTCCATCGGCATGACGCCGTGGAAACCGGTGCAGGAACAAGATGTGATTCATGGTCGGTACGTCAGTCAGTCCCCTCGGGCTGTTGAGGATGTTCAACCTGAGCCAGCGCCCGCACGACGAACAAAACCCACCATGCCGAACGGGCCTGCGCCCGTCGCTGCTCCGACCCTCCGTTCGCCTCAACGCATGCCCAAACGGAAGGCCACGCCTTCTTTGCCCCCCGTAGGTGATGGGCTGACGCCCCGTCAGAGTTCTGCTGTCGTCCAACGAGCGCCGCATCTTCCCGATTGGCCTGTTCGGCCTCGCAACGCCCAGTCGTACAGAAAGGAAAATCTGGATGTCTTCGCCGAAAAGCAAACCCGTGCGGAACAGCGGCAGGCATCCATTCAGCGACCGTTGCACACCACCGCCCTGAAGGACCAAGTCTCAAGCTCCCCGGACCTCGCCAACCTTGAGCTCCCTGCTGAGCACGTTCCAACCACGCTCAACCTCCCTGCGGCCGAAGGCAGTGAGCCGTTGTCAAACAGCCTCCGCCCTGTTGAGGCAGGAGAGAAACCCTCCAGAGAGGCATCATCGAAATCACAAACCAGCGTCAACATGGATGAGGTCTACCGTCGCTGGTCAACCTTTGATGAACCTGATGGGATGGACGCAACGGCGCTTTACAATGAGCACGGTGAGGCACTTGAACGCTACAAAGGTGGTGAGGAATGACGCTGCCCCCCACCAAGCTTCGTGCTGAACTGGAAGAGGCAAAACAGCACCTTCGCAGCGCCATCGCCTCGGCTGGTTCACCACCTCCCACTGAGACGAACACCCCAGCTCTTCCCTCAACTGGTCGCCCTGCGCTGTCGAAACTGAACACACTGCTCGGCAGGAAGGTGGTACCGGAGCGACCGCTGGCGCTGTATCAGCAGGTGGGGGTGGCACAACGACCAACCTACGATCTCATCGCCGATCGTGTCTTGGGGCCCGATGTTGGCCGCCCGACCTCGTTTTTGGACGTTGAGGACAGTTATGCCTCCCATGTCGCACACCGGTTAACGCAGCTTCGTCAGCGCTTGGAGACCCAACCCTTGCCCGACGATGCGGCCCCAACCTCTGCTTTTGTGGGGGTTGAAGACGACGGCACGCCCGTCTGGAGCCAGGTTCTGGATGAACAGCGAGG
>CAXRAL010000079.1:0-17882 GCA_964228815.1 Candidatus Poseidoniaceae archaeon | reverse complement strand
GGTGAGCATCAGCGAAACCAAAACCAGTGGTAGGAGGCGGCGGCGCATGGAATGTCTGTTGAACTGGGAGTTTAATTCAATTTATCCGTAGAGGGTAGCTTCTTTTTCATCTTGAGCGATCATGCATCATTGAGATTCGGGACACAGACTTCGATAATCGCAGAAGGTGCAATGGTGTCCGGGGTCAGCGTCCTTTGCTCCCTCGTCAATGCCTTCAATGAGAGGAATGAGTCGTGCAAGCCCCTTCTCAAGCAAAACGGGCGTGACGACGGCCTCACGGGTTTCCCCGTGCATAACGTGGTCGAGCACCAATACATCGGGAATCTGCCCGTGGACTTGGTGCCAACCGTGTGCGTACAGGAGCAGTTGTTCCATTCCTTTTGCACCCGGTTTCTTTCCTGGTTTCCCAGTTTTGAAGTCAACGAGTCGTAGTTGGTTTTCCTCATCAACGTCAATTCTGTCAATTTTGCCGATGAATGGGCGCCCGTGAAATTCAAAGGAAACCGAGGCCTCAATTCCAACCACGTGGTTCCCAGCCTGAGGAGAAGCTGTCCAAGAATGAACCGCTTCTCGTGAAGCCTCAACTTCTCGTTCGGGAAGAATGGGAAGCCTGTTGGCGTGTTTGAGGAGATGGGCATCAAAACACTGGTTAATTTCGTCAACTGAAGGGCGGTGCTCGAACTTCGAAAGTTCTTCCAACACATCATGAACCAAGGTGCCTTTGACGGCTGCCCGGTTGGAAGGCGTCGAGACGCGTAGGCGGTGTTTGAAATGGAAGTTCAATGGGCATCTCGAATAGGTGTTCAGCATGGACCATGAGTATCGAGCAAACGAAACATGTTCTGTCGGCTCAATGCCCTCATCGACCTCGTCATGACTTGATTCGGCTGGTTTGAAAGACAAACTTCCAGCCAACGCTTCAATGCCCGAAACGAGTTCACGGAGCTCAGGCGTCAACGCACGCCCAGAATGAACCAACTGTTCCAATTGGTAAGCAACGGCACTTCGAACAGTGGCCCGAATTTCGTCTGCTTCGTTGCCAGGAGAAAGTTGCCGAAGCGCACCGTCCAACGACACTCGCAAATCGTGCAATGTGCGCTCGTGGCCGCTCAACCCACGACCCACCAAGGAAGGATGTTGAACGCCAACATGCTCGAGGCCGGCCGAAGAAGCGGCTTCCTCAAGCAGGGCATTGGGTTCACGCGGTTTGTCACTTGAACCAATCACATGGTAGGAAATGTGAATCGTGTCAATGGCTCGAGTGGCCCCCACATAGAGGACGCGTATACGCTCTTGAGCCAGCTCTTGTTCTGCATCTTCACCGAGAAGCGTGCTCGATATTAGCCGTTTTGCTTTGGTCCCATCATCTGGAATGGGGGGCTTCTTTTTGTCCATTGAAGGCAAGAGCACAATCCTCCACTCCAATCCTTTCGCCTGATGAATGGTTGATAACAACACGTGCCGAGGGCGTTGGACGTCTTTTACTTCGAGTTCACGACCTCCTTCCATCAACTGCTCCAACAATCGTGCGAAGCGGACATTATTTCGCAACAATCGACCGGCGGTCTCAACTTCGGTTGTCAAGTGACTCAACAGAGCGGACAGCGGATGGTCTGGCCCTTCCCGAAGCATCATTTCTGTCAAACCAGCATCTTTCATGACACCAAACATCCAACCCAAGAGGTCATCTCCGGTCAGCCTGTGTTGCTCGATGAAACGATGACAGGCCCCCAAGGCTTCTGGATGCCGGAACGTTCCTTCCCGCTGTTCCAAGATACTGTAGAGGTGCTGAGCCCCTCTCGATTTCGCCCCCAAAACCGTTGCATCCTCTCGGAGAATACCGAAGGCCCCTTCCATCATCAGCATGTGAAGCGCATGGCCTTGTTGAACAGGGTCGAGACAGGCGCGCAGCAAGAGCCCCGCATAGCGCGTGCCCGGATCGAGGAACAAAGTCTCACTTGATGTGGAGACAAATGGAATGCCCTCAATTTCGAGGCTAGCCTTGATGGAATCAAGATGCGAGAGAGAACGTGCAAGGATGGCCATCTCGTCCCATTCGTATCCAAAAAGATGTTTTCTCTTCATCCAGTCGATGGATTCTACCGCCTCGCTGGGCGCATCCGTGTACTCCCTAGCGAACACATCCGTGGTGTCGTCGCCAACCCACCCACTTTGGATATCGGGTCGCTCCATCCGGTCTTGATTGCGTTCAATCAACGCTGTTGAAAGGTCGATGAGTTTCTGTGAGTGCCGATAACCGGTGTTGAGATCGATTCGAGACGCATCGTCAAACGCTTCCAAGAAATCAACCAAGTTACGAACATTTGCACCACGGAAGTGGTAAATGGCTTGGTCGGCATCGCCAACGACACATGTCGAGGCCATCTGCTCAGACAACCGCTGAACGATTTGTCCCTGAGCGAGGTTGTTGTCTTGGAATTCATCAACCAAAACATGATCGTAGCGGGAAGACAACGATTCGAGATAATCGGTCGATGCCATCAGGCGCTGATGAACCAAGGTGATCTGATCGCCAAAGGTTAATCCTCCTTTGCCTCGGATAAGGGCCCTCAGCGGGGCGATGGCTTGCAATCCAAGCATCACTTTTCTTGCAAAGATCAAATCGGCCGTGGGTTCATTCCCTGCAGAGAGGGCAACTTCTTGTTCATCCTCCATGGGCTGGAGAACATGTTCCAAGAACTCGCTGGGCGTTGAAACCGGGTCCATCGCTCGGTTGTGAAGGAGTTCATCGAGGGTCATCACGAGGGAGCGAAAACGCCCCTCTTGAAGCGATTCTCGAAGTTCTTCCCCAATGTCTCCATCGATGAGGTCCTCGACGAGAAAACCACGAAGACCAGGAGCGACATGAACGGGTGTTTGTTCAAATCCAAACCCTTGGGGATCGTCGTCAATGCACTCCTTGCAAAAACTGTTGAAATTGATGACATGAGGTCGTTTGGAAACCGTCTTTCCGAGCTCTTTGGAAACTCGTTCAGACATTTCCGCAGTAGCCTTCACAGTGAAGGTCAGCATCAGTATGCGTTCGGGAGGGCAACCCTTCTCAACCAAACTTGCCATGCGTTTCACAAGCACATGAGTTTTTCCTGAACCAGGGCCAGCGGTGACCACCAAACGACCTTCATGGTGTGCAACCGCTTCTGCTTGCTTTTTGTTCATGGTGGGTACAGCAGGATGGCGTGATGCCCACCTGTGTTCCAATGCTCGGCGTGCTTGAGACCTTAGTTTGGAAAGTTCCTCTTCAAGTTCATCGATTTTTATTCGCCGATGACGATTAAGCAGGGCTTGTTTCGCAAGAAGTTCAACAAGCCGTTCTCGTTCCCGTGAATCCTCTTCGGTCGCTTCGAGGAGTCGATGAAGCCAGCGTTCTGTAGAAGTGAGGTCCATCCATTTTCTTGCTTGGTTTATTTTCTCCTTGAACCTGTGAAACACCTGTTGAAATTCAGCATGCTTTCGAATCGCAGCCGCCACTTCTTCCTCCGAACCATCGCTGAGATGCGTTTTGATGTCCTCATGGATGTTGATGACCAGGGTCACATCTTGGAGAACAGAATCTCGTATGGAGATTAATGGACTTGCATCAGGGTTGCCGACCATCTGGTGCCACGTTTGGGGATCAAGGGACCGAAGGCGAGCGATGTCTGGCATAGCAAGAGAAACCTCTCCCCTGCTCAACAGCCCCGACACTTGCTTCGCAGTCTCCTCAACCGCCTTCATTCCAAGTGCCCCCGGAGTTCCTTAATCATCGATTGGAGTTCGTGTATTCGTCGATTCAGTCGGTCGCTCTCCATGACTTCGGCAGCATGTTGGGCAACCAAGTCAACGGTTTCAACCGGAAGCGGACTGAGTTCGAGGGCTTCCGTTTGATGCACCCATTTCTTAATTTCACCAAGGGCCTCCTCAAGCGTACCCTCGAGATGCTCCACAGATTCCTGCAAAGCAGCTTTGACGCCACTTGCAGCCCGTTTGCGATGGATGTTTTTGGAATCGTCATCAAGATGTTTTTTCACATTGAGGATCAGTTCTGAGTTGAGCATGAGGCTTGAATCCACGTCCAAATGTCGTCCACCTACAGCAGCAGCGATGGTTTTGGTCGAATCCAACACTTGTTTGTCGTGGAGCAGGCGATCTGAAGCGTCGGGCAAGAAGTCCTCAACTTGTTGAAGAAAGGAAACGGTTGAAGCTTCGGAAGGCTCGCCACGCCCCTCCTCGTGCCCATCCATGCTGAGCCTAAGATTCAACACGGAAAGAATCTATTCCTCACACAAACCCGTGTTGCTGCCAATGGAGCGGACGTACCAGGATTCGAACCCGGGTTTTCGGCTTAGAAGGCCGAAGTGATATCCAGACTACACTATACGTCCAGCCTTTGGGCTGGGCCGAACATACTTGAAGGGTGTGCCAACTCACCAAGGCCGTGCGCATTTCAGGCAGCGTGTCGGGCGACGCACCGTGGTTCGCTTCCAGGAGAAGCCGCACAGCTTGCACGTCCACTCCTGCACCTTCAGGGTGTCCAGCACCGCCGACCTCATCTTTTGCAACAGCGGTGAATCCTTCATCGCAGGGGACGGTGCCACCTGATTGGTCAGCCGGTCGTGAAGTTCGGTGTGAAGCATCAATCCAGCCGCATGGAACAATTCGTGGGCGAAGGTGTGGCGGTAGAGCGCCTCATCCTCGAGCAGAGCGGGATGCAAGCCGATGGTGACTTCACCAGGGTCAAGTCGCAGGCGACGACGACGAATCAGCTCGTTGCTGCCTGCCTCAAAACGGGTCATGCCGAGACGATCGTCGTTGACATCAAGCCATTCGACGCTGAAGCGGTCAGCAATCCACGGAAGGAACACCGCTTCGACGTGACCCGAAAGCGCTGCGAGTACATCGTCAACCACGTCTTCTGGAACGGAGGGTGCAACGGATGGCACCGGCGTGTCGGCGAGTGGCCCACGCTTTGCCTCGTCCATACACCATCCAATCGTCGCCCCTTCAAGAGCCTTCATTTGAGGGGCGCACGTAAATCAACGCTGCATTCACTTCCATTCTCGGGGGAGGGAAGTCGGGAATCCTTATCATGGCGGGGCGGGTCGGCGGGTTGCGAAAGCACCCACATGGGCGTGTAGATCAGTTGGAAGATCGCTACCTTGGCATGGTAGAGGCCCCGAGTTCAAATCTCGGCACGTCCACCATTGATGGTTTCATCATGACTCCTTAGAGTCAATGGCGGCCATGCTGCCACAAACTTTCAACACAGCATTTTGGTCAGGTTTGTCGGCTCGGCGCGTCCACCACTCTATAGAATGAAGAGTCCGTTTCGGAATCTTGGGAAGTCGCTCCCGGTCTTTGGGGCGCTGCCGGCAAAATCGTTAATCAAGAAGCAAGGTGTGTTGCAAGCATGGCAAGGCAAGACGGGAGCGGTGGTGTCGACCCGCCATCTGCCGTGCCCGAGGTGCGTGCCGTATCTTCGCTCGCCGAATTCCGTGAATGCATCCAACAGCAAACACCGTGCGTCTACAAACAAGGCCCGTTGTTTTCATTTCAGGCATTGTTCGATGAGGCTTGGCTTAGGGAGAACGCAGGACAAAGCGCAGTTTCGTTTCGAACATCACCGACCGGGAAATTTGTTGACCCGAGTGATGGATTGTTGAAGATCGCATCCTCGCTGAGCTCGAAACGGATTTCTCTCAGTGAATTCCTGAACCAGCAGGAGCCACGCACCATGCTCTCCGGCACCGACACCTATGTCTACACCAAAGGAGCCGTGGCTGAGGAATGGTCGGCCTTGTGGGAGCATGCAAAAGAGGTCGTGCACGAACACGGCCACGAGCATGCGCTCATTCCCGAGTCCATGCTCTCAACGGTTGGCTTCTGGATGAGCAGGGATGACATTCGGTCCATGACCCACTACGATGATTCGCTGGCCAACAATTTGAATTTCCAAATCAAAGGCAGAAAGGAAATTCTGATGTTTCCTCCTGACGATTGGAAGCAATTGAAGACCTTTAAGGCGATGAGCATGCAGTCGTTTTCCTTCTTCGACGACATCAAGCAAGGGCGATTGAGAACCGCTCAGCAACAGCGTTGCCAACCTCTGCGGGTTGAATTGAACGAGGGCGACGTTCTGTTCATTCCCTCAACCTGGTTCCATTTCGTGGAACATGTTGACCGCTTGAACATCAACCTGACGTTTTGGTTCAAGACCGGCCACTCAACAAATGAGATTGAGAAACCAAAACAGAGCCTTCGGAACATCCTGATTCCGATCAAGTTAGCAACTGCCTACTTGCTGGCTTTCTTGAAATCCTAGGCGACAAACGTCGGCTCTCGACAGCGGTCAGAAGCGCTTGGTGATTCTTCGCATCTTGGTGGCGGAGGGCTTGAATTCGTAGGCTTCAACCGTGATTTCGGGCGCCACGATGTCCTTTGCTTCCCACAATTGCTCGAAGCTGGAACGGTCCAGGTCTGAGAGAAGAGGTTCCAGTTGAACCTTGATGCGGCTCGGCGAAAGCTGCTCGACCATGTACGCCGTGATGTCCGGATGCATGGCCAAGGTTGCACGACGAATCATGTCCGGCACCACCAACTCGGTGGTGCCTGATGTTGTTTCAAACTCGAACACATCGTCTTGCCGTCCAATGATTTCGGAAATCGCCTGACGGGCATCACCGCACGGGCAGGGATCGTTCCTTACCACCAAAATGTCGTTTTGCCGATAGCGTATCATCGGTTGCGTGGTGCGTTTGAAATCGCTGATGATGGGGTGGAACATGGTTTGGTCTTCGTCAATCCATTCCTTTTGGATGACCATGATTTCCTCGTTAAGATGGAGGGTCCCGTGTTCGCACGTCGCTGCGATTTCGCCCTCTGTTGAGGTGTAGAACTGGTGAACAGTGCGCTGGAAATGCTGCTCGATGATGTCCCGGTCGAGGGGGGTGAGCACCTCGGCGACAGAGATGAGTTTCCGGCATGGGAGGGGAATTTTTTGGTCCGCCAGGTACCTCAAAATGCTTGGAGGGGCAATCAACACGTCGGGTGGATCAGCAACCAATTCGGCGACCAACTCGTCCAGCGGCCGCATCAAATCGTAGAATTGAAACTTGATTCTCGAGGATGATACCGACTCGTATGTGTTGGAATTGGCCCGCAGGAACAAGCCGAGTTTGTGCTTGCCAAAGATAGAGCCATCCAGTCCTCTGGCCAGCATGTAGCCCGCCCACCGGTCCTGCTCTGCTTGGGAGATGAAATGCATGCCCCGCGCCCCGCTGGTGCCGGAGGAAAAGCCGACCGTGTAGCCTTTGAGGGTTGGATGAAAGTCTCTGGATTGTTCGGCCTCCGCAGCCATCGCTCTGGCCGATTCAACATCAATGTCTGCCGTGATGTAGTCCTGAAGATGCTCCATCATGATGGCCTTGTTCACCAGCGGAAACTCACGCCAGTCCTCATCCGCCAAGCCCGCCCAGTGCCGAGAAAAGAATGGTGAGTTCTTCCGAACCATCTTCACGTGCTTGGCCATGCCTTTGCGCTGAATCTTCTCAATGGCCTTCCGTGATGTGTACACCTTCGGCGTGGTGAGGTAGGTCCACAAGGTGGTGAGCTTACTCATGACAACCCCTCCAGGCAGGCTTCCAGACTTTGCGTTGGCTCCCAATCCAAGAGCCGTCGGGTTTCCGAGATGTCCAAGACCATGGGTTTGCTGACTTGGTCGAGCGAATAGTGGTTGATGCGGTCGGTCGGCATGACACTGGCAAGAAATCTCAACGGGAGAAGAGGCACATGCCGCGTAGCGGCAATGTTGTGGATGTGTTTGCCGTAGGTGGTGAGCAACTGCTTGAACGTCTTAGGTTCGCCGTTGCTGACATTCAGGAACATCCGCTGTGGACCTGCGCGGAGGGCGGCTTCGACGCAATCGAGGAAATTGTCCATGCAGGTGTAATCCAGCAAAGCATCGCCTTTGCCGGGAATGATGACCTTGTTCCTCCGAATCAACCCTTCGAGACGAGGCAGTACGGTGTTGTCTCCTCTGCCGATGACAGCCCGAGGTCGAAGTCCTGTCCAGTTCTCGTAGGACGAGCCCAACACCGCTCGCTCTGCATCGAATTTTGATTTGGAGTACAACGCCTTGGGCCGCACCCACGGCGACGTCATCACCGTTTCTCGGGGCATCTCGTCGAACACCGAAGCGGAGGAAACAAAGACGGTGAACACGTTGTGTTTCTTCAACACCGGAATCATGACGTTCACGATGTCTACGTTCTTCTGAAACTGGCTCGCCTTTCCCTTCGGTGCAGCGAAGGCCGCACAATGGATGAAGGCATCAGCATCGGCCATGAGCTGCTCGAATTCGCTGGACTCGAGGTCGCAGGCGTTCATCGTGTAACGCTTCGCCATCTCGTTGATTTTGTCTGGATTTCGACCCAAGCCAACGACGTCGTGCGATGGCGTCAACCGCTCCATCAGCCTCGAGCCAATGGAACCCGTCGCCCCGCTGATGACGATTCGCATGTTCATGACCTCCGCTTGCCCGCTGCGGCGTAGGGCACGGCAAAGAGCATGAACACCCAGGCCGAAGAAAGCGTCCAAGCCAGCCAAACCGGCATGATGGACGGCGCCTCAACTTCCAGTTGGATGGCGTCGGTGAACTCCTCACCGTCGATCATCGCCTTGATTTCCAAGGTCTGATTTCCGCCAAACGTGAAGTAATTCTCACCGAACCAAATCGACTGATCAGGGTACTGCTTGTAGGACTGAATCATCCTCACCTCGCCGTCTTCGTTCGGGAACACAATCTCGGCCCACATGCTGTCAATGCGTGATTCGTTGTCTTCAGCGACCAATAAAATCTGGCAGGACTGCGGTGCTTTCGGCGGCCACAGCATGAATTCCACCCACACCTCAACCCCGTCAACCTCTGCGTGAATCCGCATCGGTGCGTCAAACCCAGAGCCTTCTTCGAAATGGTAGTCATGGGCACTGACCGGCCCGATGAGTGCCAAGGCAAGCAGGACGGTCAGCGACTTCGTTCGTGGTTTGAACTCAATGATGCCGTCCTCCAACGTGGAAAGGATTCTCCCGATGTAGTGTTGAATGAGCGGGATGCAGAGCCTGAGCAGGAAAAACGCAACGGCCACGTTCACCACCGTGGTCAGCAGGCCCACTTGCGCGGGATAGTTGACCGGAAGGAACGGAGAGAAGACGACATCCGTCGCTAGGGCAAGGCCAACCAGCGCATTCGGTCGCTCACTCAAGTCGAACTTGACAAACAACACGGCGACGACAACAAACAGGTAGGTGATGCAATGCGCCGCCCACACTGCGGACGGGGCTCCTGGCCGGTAGGCATGGGAGGGGCCCATGAGGGCGTCGACAGCCATCGGGATCAGGACGAACATCGCCGTTTGAATGACGAAGGTGAAGCCACCGAGCATGTAGATCACCTGTTGATCAAACCACTGCTTTGCGATCATCAAAATCGCCATCACGACCAAGGGTCCAAAGAAGAGGTGCAACATCACGTTGAATCCGAACACGGGAACCGCCCCTGCCCTCGGGTCAACGAAATTGAGGAAGGTGAAACATCCGTGGAACAGCAGCGCCCAGAGCATAATGGCAGCCATCGCCTTTTTGCCTTTGAATTCGTTTTGAGCGTCGTGGTTCATCAGATCTCGAAGAAGCAAGAGGCTGGCAAATTCAGCGAGGATACCCCCGAACAAGGTCAGCATGTGCGGCGGGGTGATGACCGTCGTGTCGATGCCGAATTGTGCATGCCAGTAATCGTCGTAAATGCCACCCACGCCAATGGAGAGCATCCCGAGAAGAATCATCCAGACCGATCCGGGTGCAATGAACCCCAGAATTCGGACACCTGACAGGTCCTTACCCGACCGTTCATCCCTCGTGTTGACCACGAGGTAGTACAGTGAAAGCACCACACAGATGGGGAACCCACCGAGGATCATCACGTGGGGCGGCGTGAGCATTCTGTCCCTGCCAACATCCAAATGCCACTGCAAGTCGGTGGCGAGGCCGACTCGGGCAACCAAATGGTAGAGCGTAAGGAAGATGCAAAAGAAATAGACGAATCTTGGCCTATTCACCGGTCACCCTCCATCTCAACTCGGACATCCTGCCGCTTTTGTCCTTGATGCGATGGGTGACCTGACCGCTCTTGGTCGTCGCCCATTCCATAAACCGAGCGAGTTGCTCACCGGAAAGCCAGGCTGATGAGCCGGTGAATTGGTCTCCATCAATGCGATGCTCGGTGGTTTCTGGGCTTGAGGTCATCGTTGTCCCATGGTGTTTTTTCTTGAATTTGGTGCTCGAAGTAAATTCGTTGAGGTCCTCGCCGTCATAGCGACTTTCAATGAGTTGGATCGGTCCGTCCCTGGAGAGAACAGCGGCGAAGGAAATCGGGTCGTGTTCCCATTCGGTTTCCTTTGTGGGGCGCACATCACCGGCCGTAAAGAGCGCATACGTGCAATCCATGTCGGGAAGCAGGTCGGCAATCGTTTCCAGGGCGTGATGGGGGCCACAGATTCCATCCGTCACGTCAAAAGAAAACACGTGCTTGGTGTTGAGGCCGATGTTTTCGCATCGAATCTTCAGCGCCTGCTGCAAGTGGGCAGCAAAGGCGGGTTCCACCCGAAAATTCTGGCGATACATTCCGGTGTGGACGATGAGTCCGATGTCTTGCATGTCGATGCCGTGGTCGTTGCAGAGCTTCTGCGTGATACCTCTTAGAGACTTGAGCAGCGATTTTTTCTTGACGGGTTCAGAGTGAAAACCGACGATGCCTACCAATCTTCCACCCCCTCAGGGAGGTAGAAACTGACGCCCATGAAGGAAAGACCGGAGCCGAAGGCCATGAGGTAAACCCGTTGACCTGCAGCCAATTCGCCGTTCTCGTGCAAGGATTCCAAGACCGCTGCATGGCTGGTCGATGCGGTGTTTCCGGTGTGTGAAACGGAGCGCACGGCGTCCGATTGACCCCAGAGTTTTGCTGCAATCATGGCGCCTTTCTCGACCGCCCTGGGCGTGGTTTGGTGGGATATGATGTGATGATGCGAATCCCATTCGCCCTTGCCCGAAAGACCACGCTCGAAGTAGGAACCCAAGTTTTCCAAGGCAGCGGTTTGAATCTTCTTTCCGGCGGTTCGCATCGCAGGACCGGGTCGACCGATGGCGGCATCGCCGATGCACAACTGGCTGTGTTGAGCCAACGTAATAGGTTCGAAAAATTTCGTTCGCTCTTCATCGCACGATGAAATGACATACGCCGCTCCAGCATCACCGATGGTCAAACTTGCAATCGATTTTGGATTGAAGAGCAAATTTTTGCTCAAGGCCTCGTACAAAGCCCCGGTCAAAAATTCCCCTGAAACCACCAGAGCGTGGCGAATTTTTCCAGTCTTGATTCGACGGTCGGCGATCATCAATCCGGTGACCATACCCAAACAAGCGTTGGCGACGTCAAAGGTTTGTGCGTTGAGCCCCAACGCCGCACCGATGTGGGAGGCCAAACACGGTTCAATCAGGTTCTCAAACTCATAACTCATCTTCGTAACCGAGCACGAAATCACGAGGTCGATCTCATCCTTGGAAACGCCTGACCGCTCAATGGCTTGCTTTGATGCTTCAACGGCCAGTTCAAGCGAGCCTTGACCCTCAAGCACCTCATGGTGAGACTCAATTCTGGTCAAGCGCTTGAAGTCAATGCCCCTCGGGAGGGTGCCGAACGGAACCGTCTCTTCGCTCGACTTGATGTTCGGAGGGAGATAACACGCAAATCCAGAGATTTCCGTACCCAAATGACACACCCGATGAGTTCCCTGCCCACCTCGATAAAAAGGATTGACCCGGCACTCATTCACCGTTCCACTCAAATTCGTGCGTGGTGGCCGAAATCAACGAAATTCGGTTTTTCATCGCCACGGCGGCAAAACCGATGACCGATATCACTTGAAGGACGGCAGGCCGAGGGTCGAACACGTTCCATTCAACCGAAGTTGATCGCTTGCAGGCAGCCCTCCACCGCTTGAAATGGCCCTTTCTGAAGATGTTCGACACCAGGTTGATCCACATGGGCAACACCAACCTTCGTGCGGTTCCCGTGCACCCGATTGTACGGCCGTGGAGGATGGCCTCATCGATCCCGTCATCTGGGCCATAAAGGTGCAGTGCGCTGGTCGCCCTTGGATTGCATTCGATGGGACGAACGCTTCCGTCCTCGCACAGCATCACGTCAAAGGAGATGATGCCCGTGTACCGACAGTGTGCTGCTACCTTTTCGATGATTTGACCGAGATCTCCCTTCCCCGTATTTTCGAAGAACACCGAGGATTTTGATACGGTAAACTCACTGGAATAGGCGACACTGGAAAGCACCTTGCCGTCCTTGCAAATCCCTTGCAAGCAGTATTGCGTTCCCTCGAGCCGTTCCTGCAGAATCCAAGGATTCAAAGGACTGACTTCAATGTCCAACCGCTCCGGGTTGGGATGCATGATGACATGCTCACCAAACCTCGAATACACCGGTTTGAGGATGTGGCGAGAGGTGAGGTGGGCCTTGGTTTGAGCGATGTCCTCAACCAGGATGGTCTCAGGTGTGTTGATCCCGAGGCGGCTGGCCAGTTCGATGAATTCGAATTTGTTGTGAAGCTGATTCAGCGTTGCGATGTCCGAACAAAAATGGTCGCAATTCAGCGTACCATGGTTCAGCCCATGGTGGAAGGTTTCCTCGTAGACCGGAACAACACAATCGATGGACGCTGACGCCACAACGTCTCGCAACCATGCAGCAAATGCCTCTGGCTGATCTCGAGGGGAGGGGTGACGCAAGCATTGAGCTGGCCACGATCTCCATCGACCCAAGTGAAAACGCTTGGTATCGGCCAGCACCACAGAATGGCCTGCCTCGTGCAACAATCGGCCGAGGTGAATGGCTGCGGGGCTTCTCGCACACGTGACGAGGACCTTGGCCATGGAGGTGATTCCTCGCTTTCCTCCCATAAAATGTGGCCCTTCACCTTCAAGGCATCGGGAAAAGAATGTAATGTTCTTGACCACCTGACCGCATCATGGAAGTCCTTCCTCACCAGGAATTGGTGCAGGCATGGGACGGTATGGTGCGTCAGCACGGGTGGGCAAACCTTGCGCCGAATTTGATGTGTGAATCGGGATTGATTTCCGTCGGCGAACGGCACATCCCCTACACGAAAAACCACATGACGAAGGAGACCTTGTGCTACACCATTTCGACGCTGACGCACAATTACCACTACCTGAAAGAGGAGATGGACATCGTCGGACTTCGCTTCACGAAACTCTTCTTGATGCCTCCCCTTTGGTTGTTCGGCTTTTGCATGCGCTCAGCAAAAGTGGACCGGGCCTTCACCATCAACAACTTCGGACTCTCCACCAATTTGTTCCCCAAACAATTGAGCGCAGCATCGTGGAAGGCGGTCGTCGCTGAAGTTCAGCAGGCCAATCCCAAGCATGCGATTCTGGTTCGATCCATCAATCGAGGGCTAAATTCAAAAGATTACGACGCCTTGACAGGGTGTGGTTTCAAGCCCATGTTTGCCAGAAACGTGCTGTTGTTCCCACACAAACCCATCGAACAGTTTCCGAGAAGCAAACGACGACAAATCCTACGAGATGAAGGGTTGGTAGGCAAATGTGGACTCCGTTGGAAAACAGTGGAGTCGCTGACCGGCGAAGAGGCGGAGCGTGTTGCCGATTTGTACAACCAATTGTACCTCGAGAAGTATTCCAAGAACAATCCACGCTTCACGCCCTTGTTTCACGCCGAATGTTGCAAGCGGCGAATTTTGCATTATCGCTTGCTGATGGACGGCGAGGACATCATCGGTGTCGTTGGGATGAAGGTCATCGAGGGCGTATCAACCACACCGATTTTGGGGTATGACCACCATCACCCGCACGCCAACGTGTTGTACCGCATGCTAACGGCCAAGATCACTCGTACCTGTTCAGAGCATGATTTTCATCGCCATGCGAGTTCGGGAGCGAACACCTTCAAGAAATTGCGAGGCGGGGTGACCAACGAAGAATTCACCATGGTCAAGACGGGTCATCTGTCATGGTGGCGACGGCTGAACTGGGGTATCATTCGCTTCATTGCCCAAAAAGTCGGCCGACCGCTCACCCACAAGTTTGAGACGTGAAGGGCAATCCGAATCAACAGAGAGTCCCCCCGCAGTCAATATTTCTATAGAATGTTTCTCGACATATTCTTCTCCTCAGCGCAACAGGAAACCGCCTGCCTTTGCACAACGGTTCTTGAGAGAAGCACACCTTCACCTAAGCATGCGGGTGGTCTGGCTCAAACACGACCTCCGGGTGGAGGACCACGCCCCACTCGCAGAAGCCCTTGCAGGCGAGGAAGACGTTTTGCTGCTGTACGTGGTGGAACCTGAACGCATGGAGCAACCGGACGAATCCATGCTTCATCTTGCATGGGACCTCGCCAACGCACGCGCCCTGCTGGACCAGGTCAGCACCATGGGAGGAACCATGCAGATCCACGTCGGACGCCCATCTGAAATCCTCGACCAACTCCACACCCGCACGCGACTCACCAGCCTGCACAGCCACGAAGAAACGGGCCTTCAGTGGTCGTGGGACCGGGACAAGCGTGTCGCTTCGTGGTGCGAAGCCAACGCCGTAGCATGGCAGGAACACCCTTGGAACGGCGTGGTGCGCCGCTTGACCGACCGTGACCGATGGAACAGTATTCGAAACCGAAGAATGGTTCAGCCGCTCATCGAAGCGCCAACCGTCCTCCCTGGGCATCCAACCCTTGCTTGCACCGACCACAGCAAGGGATTGTTTCCGTGCCACACCGAACTGGTTCAAACGCCACTCGAAGCCGGAGAGAAAGCAGCCCATGCATGGCTTGCGTCATTCCTTGCCACCCGATTCAGCGACTATCTTCCTTCCATCTCCAACCCGGCCACCTCGCCGGAGGGCTCCTCAAGGTTGTCCGCCTACCTCACCAGCGGGGTTCTCAGCGTTCGCCAGGTAAAGCACGCCATCACGGCTGCACGTCAATCCCCGCCAGAGGACGTGGACGTGTTCCGAAAGAACATCGACGCCTTTGCATCCCGGGTATCCTGGCGGTGCCACTTTGTTCAGCGCCTTGAGATGGAAACGAGCATGAACGGGCGTTCCATCAATCCAGAGCTGGATGAGGCTCTGGGACGGGTGGACGACGAGCAACGCTTCCTTGGCTGGGCAGAAGGCCGAACGGGTTGGCCGTTCTTTGACGCCTGCATGCGTTCACTACGGGCGACAGGGTGGATCAACTTCCGCATGCGAGCGATGATGCAGTCGGTCGCCGCTTACACCCTGTGGCTACCTTGGCAGCGCAGTGGCAACCATTTAGCGAAACTTTTCATCGATTATGAACCCGGTATTCACTGGTCCCAAATCCACATGCAATCGGGCATCACGGGCATCAATTCCGTTCGCGCCTATTCCATCCTCAAGCAATCGCTCGACCACGACATGAACGGGGATTTCATTCGCCGATGGGTGCCTGAATTGGCGATGGTGCCCACGCCGTACATCCACGAACCGTGGACGATGTCCACCCAAATGCAGGAAACGACAGGTGTCGTCATCGGGACGACCTATCCGGCACCCATCGTTGACGAGACCGAGGCTCGTACCGAAGGCATCCAAGCCACCCACGCCGCCCGACGCACCGACGAGGTGAAGGCACGCTCAGCGAGCGTCTACGCCATGCACGGAAGCCGAGCACGAAGGTTCCAACGCCGTCAAAGACCCGTTGAGCGGCCGTCCAAGAAACCACCAGTGAATCCGCAAACCACGCTGCTCGATTTCGGAGACTAATCCCTGCGCTGCCGCAAAAACATGAGAGCAAACGCCAGCATCCAAAGGATAGCCATTGGGGAGTATGTCGTCAAGGGTATGACCGAAACCTCGGAGAGCTGTCCACCGGGGCCGCCACCACCGCCACCGCCTTCACAGCCGGGAGGAGGAGGGCCAATGCCAGGACCCCATGTTTCACCGAATCCGGAACAATCCGCACCGCCGCCTCCCTCATCAAGGAAGGTCTCGCCATGATAGCACAACAGGAAGTAGGGGAAGCCCATGTCACCTTCACCGTTCATCATGGTGGAGTGGTAGTGGTAGATGCCATCAGGGAATTCGGGGGTTGGTCCGAAGTGTCCGTTGCATACATCGAGGTGGCCGAGTCCTTGGACGTAAACGTAATCGTCAATGCCATTGTAGCCCGTCTCACCTTCCTTGAGTTTGTACGAACTCCTCATCTCAACCACGTTCATCTGGTCGTCGTAGCCCCATAGGCCGTAGATGGGGTAGCCGTCCATGGAGACACCAATCACCGCTGAATGAGAGCCGTTGGCGGTGTTTTGTGCCACGGCAGCAGGCGTGCTGATGTCGTAATCAAACATGTCTTCACCCTCTTCCGGGTGCCAGTGAAGGCAATTGGCGTCAGCGTGGTAGTGGAAGGTACCGCCCTGACCGTTGTGCGCATGGCACACACCGAGTTCAATCGGCTGTCGATCCTCCTCGTAAACACCGTGCTGACTGGCGACTGCATCCCCTCCGGGCCCGTCTTCAGGACCGTAGAACGGTACGCCGTTGATGGCAATCGCCACTTCACCGAGGGCGGCAGCGCACTCGTAATTGCCATTCGCTTCCGGACAGTTCGTGGCATCATGACCTCCAGTCGTATCATTGACAGGTGAACGTGGGATGGTCCACTCGTAATTTTGCGCACGGGTGCAATCGTTGGCTTGCGTGCAGGCCAGCGTGGATTCGAAATCGTGGTCCGGCAGTCCGTTGGTCGAGATGGTGATGTGCGTCTCGTTCATGGTGATGCTCACCGAACATTCGTGTGTTTCAACCGCCGCCGTGGACAGATCGTCGACCTGTGTGATGTTTTGGCCGGCTTGGCATCGGAACACATCAAGCCAGAACTGGCCCATGTCGGAAGGGTCGTAGGTTGGCTGGCTGGGGCCCGTTGGATCCACCGTGCCGTTGTCGGTTTGGTTTCCAGTGTTGTTTCCGGTTTGGTTTCCGGCGTTGTCATCTGTGCCGTTGTCAGTATTGTTACCGGTTTCGTTTCCGGTGCTGTTGCCCGTTTCATTGTCGGTACCATCGCCGGATTGATTGGTTTCGTTTTCCGAAGTTGTCCGGTTGATTTCGATGAACGTGGTCTCTGAACTTGTCTCTTCTTCGTCGTGGGTGGCCGTGATGTTGAGGTAAACCTGTTCAGCACTGCTTTGGACAGAAAGCGACCATGCACCGTCCGTGTTGGGTTGTGTGGAGATGGTGAAATCCTCGTCAAGACTCAACCTGACGGTGACCTCATCGGAGTGGAGGTGGTCAACATCACCAAGAATGGCGATGGTGGAACCGTCGTCGATCACATTACTCACCGACAACACGGGAGCAGGGTGCGTGTGGAACATGGAATGGGGGTCCAGCGGGACACAATCATACCCATTCGTAGCAGAGGCATTGAGCACTTTTTCCGTTCCGACCAAGCACGTGCTTTCCTCGAAGGTTTCGTCCTCAGTTCCCTCTTCATTCACCGAAACGGGCTCGTCCTCTGGCACCAACAACACCAGCAGACTGGCACCAAGCAGCATAACCAACACCAGCCAAAGAGCATCACGAGCCATAGAACCAATGAATGCAGAGACGCTTATGATGGTTCGGCACCAATGCCTCCTGCTACCTCAAAGCGGGAATCAAACCTTCAAATGCAACATCCATCGCTGGGCATCCATGGAACGGATGATCGTCGGCGGCGGATGCTTCTGGTGCGTTGAAGGCGCCTACAAACAGATTCACGGCGT
>CAXRAL010000078.1:0-13021 GCA_964228815.1 Candidatus Poseidoniaceae archaeon | reverse complement strand
GCAACCGCTTCAATGGGCTCCATTTTTGCTTCACGAGCGATGTCAAGGTCAGAGGCCATATCGGTGATGCGCTTCGTTCAGTCTTTGAAACCCTCGCCTCACGCTTAACGATGCAGGCCGGTTTTCCGACCTCAAATCGGCGTCCGGAAGGCTCATTCTTCCTTCATCGAACCCAGGTAGTCTGGGAGGTCGACACCGGCCATCTTGGCCACGTCGTGAACGGGCGGCAAACTCTGAATGAGCGAAGACACGAAGTTGGAGGTGGCTCCACCTTCGCCACCGTTGTTTCCGGAGTCCCAAACGGTGATCTTGTCGATCTTCAGGTTGGCGATGGCCTCGGTCTGACGAGCAACGAGCTCCTCGATCTTCTCCACCATCAGCAGCGTGGCAGCAGCCTTGGCGTCTCCACCTGCGCTGGCAACCAACTTGGCGTATCCTTCTGCCTTGGCTTCAAGAACGGCTCGCTGACCTTCTGCTTCAGCATTGTAGGCGGCAAGGGTGGCGTCAGCCTGACCCCGGGCGATACGGCGTTGGCGTTCGGCTTCGGCTTCGGCAGCGATTTCGATTTGCTGCTTCGAGACTTCCTCACGGGCAATCTCTTCAGCACGAAGGCGCTGGCCTTCAAACTCGTACTGAGCCTTCTCGATTTCGACCTGAGCCTTGCGCTTGGCGACTTCCGAACGCTTGAGCGCCTCGGCTTCCTTTTCAGCAAGGTCGGCGTTGAAACTGGCAATGTCAGCACGGGACAAGTTTTCACCCTCAACGGCTTTGGATTCTTGCTGTTGAACGAAGACACGGCGGTCGGCTTCAGCTTCTTTCTGACCTTTGTCTGATTCTGCACGGTTCTTGGCCACCTGAATTTCACGTGCTCGGTCGGCTTCTGCCTGACCAACGGCACCGTCTCGGGTGGCGTTGGCTCGGTCCACGTCGGCTGCGGCGATGGCTTGGGCAGCGGCCTTGGCACCGATCGACTTGATGTAGTCGGCTTCGTCGGTAATATCCGTGATGTTGACGTTGATGAGGTAGAGGCCGATCTTGTGAAGCTCAGTGTCGACGTTGTTGACCACTTGGCTCAAGAAGGCTTCACGGTCGCCGTTGATTTCCTCAATGGTCAATGAAGCAACGGTCAAACGAAGTTGACCGAAGATGATCTCCTTCGCCATGTCCTCAATTTGAGGAACAGGGAGGTCAAGCAATCGTTCTGCAGCGTTTTGCATGATGGACGGTTTCGTGTCAATTCCGATGGTAAAGGTCGAGGGCACGTTGATGCGGATGTTTTGCATTGAGAGTGCGTGCTCAAGGTTGATGTTGATCGTCATGGGCTTGAGGTCCAGGAAGCCGTAGTTTTGAATCAGCGGCCAGACAATTTTACCGCCACCGTGGTAACACTGTGCGGCGCCTGCGCCCTTGGTGTTACCGTACACAACCAGGATTTGGTTGGAGGGCGCAAGTTTGTACCTGCGTGTAGCGAGGTAGACCGTTCCAACGAGGACAAGGACGAAGAGCCCCAGACCAATCACGACAATAGCACTTGAATCTGCCATGGTAAGAGGAGTGCTTGCCCCTTTAAGAGATTTGAGTCGGCAATACCGTCACTCTTCTTCCGCAACGCCGCTGGAAACACTGAGGGGTCGAACGATGAGCATCTCAGCGATGTTGCCCACGACCGTGATGAATTTTCCAGTCTCAATGGTCAAGTTCTCGTCCTCTGCGACGGCCTCACAGGTTCGAAGGGCGTCTTGGAATTCGACCTGAATTTGACCGGACTTACCAGCACGAATCGTTCTGTAGACGGTTCCTTTGGCACCGATGGCGTCGTTGTGGCGAACGGTTCCATCGCTCTCAAGGCTCATCATCACCTGGAACACTTTGCCGACCAGCCACATGGAGATGACACCAGCTACACCGCCCACGCCGACCGCAATGATGTTGTGTTGGTCGGCTTGTGACGTTGCAAGGCCGAAAATACCGAACATCATGACGAAACTGAGAATACCTTGAACGGTCAGCATTTGGAACGAGCCCTCGGCAGAATCCATGCCGAAATCAACGTCGATACCAACGGCGTCAAGTGCACCGTCAGCAACGCCGCCAATCAACACCAATCCGAAGTAAATGATGAACAACAATGTCCCTGCAATGGCCATGCCAGCAAACACAACATCCAGTCCGGTAATGCCTCCGAGGCCTAGCAATTCCAATAAATCATCAAACAGGGCCATTCTCAATCACCGTCACGCTTGTGTTTTCCCTCTCGCAAATCAATGTTCTGCCGTTTTTTTGGCCGTCGAATGTAATTGATGTAGTAGTGTCCATAGACGACGGGACCCAACGATCCGCCCACGATCAAGCCCCCGAGCCAACCAGGCAAGTCAAAGGCCGCCACGATCATCAGAATAAAGAACAGAACGATGAGCATGGATGCTTTCTCAAGCATCAACAAGTAGGCCCGTTCCCCCTCATCCTCCACGCCTTTTGACTTGAGAAAGAGCAAGTCCATCATGCCGGGCATGGCGTTCACTCACAAGGTGCCGAGAATCACTTCAAACACGAAGATGATGAAGATGTAGATTCCAACGACGAACCCTAGCGGTTGGTCATCGTTCCTCAAAGTTGATGTCACTCCATCTCCATGTTGCTGCCTGGCTGCATCACGAGCATTTTGGTCGTTCTTTTCGATGGAGTATACGAGGTAGGCCACGGTGGCGATGATAACGCCCCACGAAGCTCCAAACACTGTACCAAGGGCATCATTGAATTCCGACCACATCTTCAGTGTCATGTAGGCTCCAAGTCCCGCAGTCATCCATCCGACGGCTTTTCCCATGGTTGATAGGAGTGCACACTCCCTCTTGAAGGTTCACACGACGGTACGGCGGCTTTTTGTGGTATGTGGCCTTGGAAATATCATGCCAGCAATTCGGTACGGAATTGCGGGCCGCCCGGTTGACCACAGCCTTTCTCCCTTGCTTACGGCCCTAACCGCTCGTCATTTGGGGATCGCTCTGAGCGACAAACAATTGACGATGGAGCTGGTGGATGTCAACAACCTGCCCGATGCCTTGGCGTGGGGTTATGCGGGGGCAGTTCCCGAACCGATTCCGTGGGTCTACACGGGCGCTGTGTTCGGGAAGTTTCGAACCAAAGCGCTGCTCAAAAAAGCACTGGAGGCTGCAAGCGAGGTGAGCGATGTCCACCCGTTGCTGGTTGGCATTGAAGGTCACCTTTCAACCCCCAAAACCCTCCCTTCGACGCTTCCCACACGGATGTTCGAAGAGGAAATTTGGCTCAATTTGACGGCGCCGCTCAAACATCAACTTGATTCCGGTGCCGTGGTGGCCGTTGACGATTCCATGGCCAACAAATGCGTGAATGCGCTCCGGTGGGACGGCCGCGGTTGGTGGTGTGCTGGTTTGGACGGCACCGGCGTCGTCGACGTTCTTCACCATCATGGATTGACGCCCGGTGAACATGTTCTCGGCTTGGTTGGTGGTGGCGGCGCAGCCCGTTCAACAGCAGCCGCATGGGCAAGTTTGGGCGGTCAAGTCCACCAACTCAAAAGCCGCCGAATGTTTGAGGACGGACCGTGGATGGAAGCCATCACCGACCAATCACCCGACATGGTGGTGGATTTTGACAACGAGCAGCCCGTCTCAGAGGGGGTTTCTCTTTTGCGTTCATCGTACCGTCCCATGGAAGGGACCGTTGAAGAACGGGCAAAGGCAATTTCAGAAAATTCGCTGGACGGTCGCTGGTTGCTCGTCGCTCAGCATCTGGCTTGCTGGCGTATCTTGTGGGCGCCCGAGCGGGCCCACGAACTCCCTTCGCTTGGCTTGTTGTTGACGCGCTTGCTTGAGGCCGAATGTTTACTGGCTTCGTATGCATGAGACAGAAGACTCTTTGATTCACCAACCCGACTGAGCATCAAGGGATTCACATGCAACGTCTGCACTTCGCACTGGTCGGCATCGTCGTCCTCTCTTTGTGGGCGCCGTCCGGACTTGCCCTGCTTGAGGAGGAGACCTCCTTTGAGCCGTCGCATCAAGGGACTGATTTTCCCATCGGCTGGACTGAGTTTAATCTCGGTGGCCCATTTTCTCCTGAAGTTCGAATGGTCTATCCGGCCATGTTTGACGGCCAAGACAAGGACATGGCGGGTAACGGGCCGTTCTCATGGCTCATTTTTGTCGGTGATTCCGGTGAAGCCCTCGACGGCTACGATTTGTGGGCCGATGAACTGGTCAAGCGTGGCTTCATCGTGGTGATCACCCAAGCCTTCTCGGACGAAACCGATGTTGAGGCCACGCTGGAGCGGTTTGTCGACATTCAAGATGCGATGTCGCAGCAAAACCAATCCAACATCCATGTCCTGGGTTCGGTGGGGAACATCGACCTGGATCACTGGGCTGTTTCCGGTCATGGAAAAGGTGCAACAGCGGCTTACTTGGCGTTCCCGTTTTGGGACCAAACCCCCATCGCCACCACCGTCCACCCCCCTCGTGCCGTGTTTGGGTTGGGAGTTGATTTTGAAGAGCTTGAACCCTCGTTCGAGTGGGACGATGTCGCCACGCCTTCCTTCCCGCAACCGAACACGGGGCTGTTCATCACGGGCACGGTGGATGAAGTTGCACCGTCTCAACAAGCCATGGAACGGGTCGAGGGCCTCGGTGGTCTGGCTTGGCATTGGATTCACCTGCTCGGCGCAGACCATTACCAATTCCAGGACACGCGGTCCATTTTCGAAAATGACGGTGATGCCACCATGAGCCAAACGGCCCAGATTGAACTCTCTGCAGAACACGTGGTGGCCTACCTCGACACCGTTCTTCACGGCGACCACGCACGGTTCAGGGATGCGTTCAACCGTGGTGAAGGGGCGCAAACTGTCAGCGACCCGAATGCCTACGTGGACGAAAACCTCGAAGCGGCTTCGTTCCTTCGTTGGGTCTCGACATCGGTGAGCCACAATGCATCAACGCCATTGAACGGGACGCAGAATTTGACCCTCTCAGCGGAGTGGACGCTCCGAGACGGGACGCCCTTTGAGGGCCTTCCCGCTGGGTGGGATGTGAACCTCACATGTGGTTGGTCCAACGGTCCTTGGGAAGCCCAAGGGACGCTGGCTTCCAACGGCACGGCCACCTGTGTCTACCCGATGGCGCCCGTTGCCCCTGGGCTTCAGAAAGCATGGCTCAAACTTGAGGTGGAGGGTGCGCCTTCGACGTTTGGAGCTGCTGTGTTCCGCGACAACACGCCAATCGTCCCCGTGTCTCCAAAACCGGTGATCTATGTTCCTCAGCACAACACCCGCACGGTTGAGGCCCTCAGCATCGGTTCTGACCCCGACGGCCAGTTGGTTCGCATCGTCGATGCCACCTTGGCAGGGGACGACGCCTTCCATTTCCAAGTGGATGTTGCGGAACACGGGCTGAACATGTCCGTCGGTCACGCCTTGGATGAGGAATGGTTGGGTGAGTGTGTGCTTGATGTCACCCTTCGAAGTGACGGAGAGACGGTGGATGAATATTCAACGCAACTTCGCGTGGTGATGACGCCCGTGAACGACCCTCCTGTGAAGCAAGGAACCATTCCGATTCAAGAGATGAACGAGGATGGACCCAGCGTGGTTTACGACCTCGGTGATGTGGTTTCCGACCCGGAAGGGGAGCCACTTGAGGTGTTCATTTCAGGCGTGAAAAGTGGTGAACAAACGCCCGTTCGCTTCAGCATTGAGGGTGAACGAATCACCTTGACACCGCTGCCGAACGCACACGGGGCAACGGTGCTCCAGGTCTTGCTCAGCGATGGTGAGAACCCGTCGTTGATGGTTGAGGTACCCGTCGTGGTCAATCCCGTGAACGATCCGGTCATCGTGAACGCCTCGCAATGGAGCAACCTCTCGTTCGCTGAAGACACGACGTTCACCTTGGCCCTGGCTCCCTTGGCGTACGATGTTGACGGCGACGCCTTGGTTTGGACACTGGAAGGAAACCTCGACGCGTTCCAAGTTTCATTGACGAACGGTACGGTTGAGATGAAACCTCAGCAAGATGTCTTCGGTGTCTTTGAGGGCGTTTGGTTGAACGTGTCCGATGGGACCTCCACTCACGCACACAACATGACGGTCACCGTGGAACCTGTGGGCGATCTTCCCTTCGTCTCCATCGAATCTGTTCAAGGCCTGAGTGGCTCCACGGCGAACATGTACTGGTCGGTCGTCGACGTTGACGGCGCAGTCAACACCCAAGCCAATGTCTCGGTGGATGGGGTCATCGTGGCGGTGAACCACTCCTGTCTCAGCAGCGGAACGGGTGCCTATCAGTGCGTGACGCTCCTGCCCGTTCCGGCCGACTCTTCCACCTCGCTCTATGTTGAACTCGAGATTTACGATGTGGAACTTGACCGCAGCGTCATTGCGAGCAAGGTGGTTGACCTCTCATCAGTCGGTGATGGCGGCAACGAAACGTCGGCTGGAGAAGACATCGAAGGCTCCGGGGCGATGGCGGTCGTCGCCGGTATTGGCATGTTGCTCCTCCTCGTTGGGACTGGAGCGGTCTTGGTGAGCCGATCACGAAAGGCAGCGACTGAATCAAGCGCTCCCTCGATGACATCGGAGGAGCCTCCCGCCTCATCTGGCACGGGTCTGCTCGCCCGTGCAAAGCAGTTGAAGTGATCACAGCGGAATGTTACCGTGCTTCTTTGGCGGCGACCACTCTCGCTTTGACTTGAGAATGTTGAGCGCTCGGCACAGACGGAGGCGACTTTCCTGAGGCTCAATGACGTCGTCCAACCATCCGTTGCGCGCAGCGACGTAAGGGTCACCGAACTTGGCCTTGTATTCGTCCACCAGTCGCTGGCGAACGCCTTCTTTTTCCTCATCGGGGACAGCGCCAATTTCTCGTCGATGAATGATGTTCACCGCACCTTCAGCCCCCATGACGGCGAGTTCAGCCGTGGGCCAGGCCACGTTGTAATCGCTTTGCAGGTGCTTGCATGACATCGCTAAGTAAGCCCCGCCGTAGGCCTTGCGAGTAACGAGGGTCAGCTTGGGGACGGTGGCTTCGGCATAGGCGAACAGCAGTTTGGCTCCGTGACGGATGATGCCACCCCATTCTTGAACGACACCGGGGAGGAAGCCCGGCACATCTTCGAAGGTGAGCAGTGGGATGTTGAACGCATCGCAGGTGCGAATGAAGCGAGCCGCTTTGATGGACGCATCGATGTCAAGGCAGCCTGCCAGGACCTTGGGTTGGTTGCCGACGACACCGACGGTGGAGCCGTTCATGCGAGCAAAACCGATGATAATGTTGTCAGCGTAGGAGGGAAACAGTTCCATGAAGACGCCATCGTCGACCACTTCTTCCACCACCTTCACCATGTCGTAGGGCTTGTTGGGGTTGTCCGGCACCATGTCCTGGAGCGTTTCATTGAGCCGGGTTGCGGGGTCGCCAGTAGCCAAGACCGGCGGGTCGGCCATGTTGTGGTCAGGCAGGTAGGACAGAAGGGTGGCCGCCAGTTCGCAGGCATCCTCCTCGTCATCTGCGATCAGCGAGGCAATGCCCGAGCGAGAGGCGTGCAAGTTGGCACCTCCCAGTCCTGCGGCGTCCACTTCGCCGCTGATGACTTCCGGGGTTTCGAGCGGAGAGGACAAAAACAGCTGCCCGTGCTCTTCACCGAGGATGGTGAAATCGGACAGAGAGGCCGCCAGAGCTGAAACGCCGACCACGGGCCCCAAGACGACGCTGATCATCGGGATGCGTCCGCTGCACTGGACCAACCGGTCCAGCATCTCCCCGGTCCCCGCCAGCGAATTCACGCCGTCCTGCGCTCGCTGTCCGCCGCCGTCCCACATGGCGATGAGGGGGGCTTTGGCTCGCTCGGCCCTCTCAACAATTTTGGCGATCTTCAGGGCGTGCATTTCGCCCATGCTTCCGCCGTGAACGCTGAAGTCCTGGGCAAAACAATAGACGCGTCGACCTTCAATGGTGCCGTGCCCGGCCACCACGCCATCGCCGAGGGTTTGGTGCAGGAACATGTTGTGGTCGTCGGTGCGGTGCGTGACGAAGGTGTCCACTTCGAGGAACGAACCTTCGTCCAGCAGCAGGCCAATCCGGTCGCGTGCCGTGCCTCGGCCACTGGAACGAATGGCTTCTTGACGCTTGAGTCCACCGCCGAGGCGAGCCGTTTCGCGCTTGGCTCGCAACTCCTCAAGCGCATGGTTCGGGCTGTTGTCCACGGCGTTTCCACTCCTTTTCAGTTCTTGATTCAAACGCTCATTCCCTCAGCGTTTCTCGATGTTCTCCACACAGGTTGGTCGCCAGCGCGCCGTTGATGTCCATGTTTTGTGAAAGCACCCAGTGAAGTTTTGCGACCATGGTTTCCGGGGTCGAACTGACGCCGTGGCCCAGCAGTCCCATCGCCTGCTGTTTGCGTCCTTTGGAATAGACGTTCATGTCAACCGGGCCGTGGATGCACTGGTTGACGATCACGACGGGAAGTTCTCGGTTGACGCACCGTGTCAAAATACGCCACAGCAAGGCGTTCTCCGGAGCGTCGTTCTGCGGGTCATCAATGGGGAGGTGTCCCAATCCCGTGCCGTGGAGGACAACGCCTTGAACGCCGGTGGCGACGACCGCTTCGATGTGCTCTGCATGGAGCCAGGGGCCTGCGATGAACTGCGCAATTCGCTGCCCGGTCTCGTAGGTGGTGGGTCGCTGGGCCAAGGGGCGGGATGAAGGCTGTTCAAGGGCTGAAGCATACCACGGCAGGGTCTCGGTTTGGAACCCCTCGTGGGTGAGCGTGAGCGTGGCAAGCGGTTGACCGTTGACGGCGTGAAATGCATCCCGACGGGACGAGTGCATCTTCCGGAGCGCAAGGCCGGAATGAACCGCCATCACGCCGTCACTTTGGCTGTGATGCATGACGACGGCGACGCTGTCGCCCGCATCCCCGATGGGCAGCGGGCCGTTGGCGGCCCAGTGCACGGCCGCCAGGAGGTTCTCGGTGGCGTCGGATGAACCTCGGTCGCTCGAGCGTTGCGAACCGACCATGACGATGGGCCCAGCGGGGCGCGAACCATCTCCGGCGAAGGCGAAACTGAGGGCTGCCGACGTGATGTGGAGTGTGTCGGTCCCGTGGGCAACAACAACGCCTCGGCAACCGTCTGCGAAAGCATCGGCGCATGCAGCGGCGATGATGTTCCAGTGTTGCGGTCGAATGTCATCGCTGAACATGTTGCCAATTTTGACCGCATCAAGTTGGGCAATGGCGGCCAGTTCAGGAATGGCATCCAACATTTCCTCGGGTTCAAATTTCGCCTCCACAGCTCCCGTGGCGTAATCGACCTTCGAAGCGATGGTTCCACCGGTGTGAATCAGGCGAACCCGGGGCAGGTCACTGTCTGCTTGGGGTGCATGAAGTTCGGCAGAGGACAGTGGAGCCTTTGAGGGAAGTTCCTCCCAATGCTGGATGGCCTCGGTGGGGTAGGACACGTTGTAGCCGTTGTCAAGTTTGAGCGAAAGGTGCCCTTTGGCAGCGGGTGGAAGCACCAAGCCGGTGTGTTCCACCGTCTCGTTGTGCGTGTTCACCGTGGCTTTGACGCGAACCCCGGGGTTAGGCAACGCCACCATGCACGGAAACGGGCGGACTCGCCCCATGAATGAATCGCTTCATTGAGACAGGTCCTTGACTTTCTCAACGAGGTCCATTCGGCGCAGTCGCCAAATTCCGATGGGGGTCATGGCCACTGCGATGAGGATGACGCCCGTCATGAGTTGGTAGGCCACGCTTGGCACGATGACGATGGCGACAAAGAACTGCCAGGTGGAAAACGAAGCCGCCAGTCCAACTGCACCGCCGTAGGCAAAGGCCACACCAACAAGCCCACCGATAATCCCGATCAAGAGGCTCTCGAACAGGAGCATGAAGCCCAGACTGCGAGTCGATGCACCCAGAACCCGAAGGGTGGCGAGTTCGAAATCACGCTCGGCGACGTTCATGATCATCGTGTTGAACATCACGGCGATGGTGAACATGAGTCCAAGATACATCATGGCCTGGAAGAACTGCGTTTGCTGTTCAATGAGGCTGTTCATGCCGTTAATGATTGTCTGGCGTTCAACCACACCCATGGAGATTTCAGCCAGCGAGGCGTCAACAGCCACGCCTTCGGGCAGTGCGAGGTACATCGCTGTTGCATCAACGCCCAAGGCCTCGCCAAGGTCTGCACGGAGGAAATACATCGTGCGAACCAACTCACCTCGCGTGGTGCCCACGACCGTGATATCGTGTTCTGCACCGTTCAACAGAACGGTGTGTTCCTCCCCCACGCTCCAACCCAAAAACACCATGGAGCCTTCGTCCATCATGACCTCGCTCGGTCCGCTGCTCGGTTGCGGTCGTTCGCCTTCGATGACGTTGACGTTCCGCATTCCGTTCTCGTAGGAATCAAAGCCGACAAGCGTGAACACTCGCTCCAAACCGTCTGCGTCATCCACTGCGCCGAGCGGCATTTCAATGAGTGACTCGTAGGTTGCTCCGCGTTCGTCTGCCCACTCGATGATGCTGGCTTCGCCACCTTCGCCGATGTACACTTGGGCGTCCCACGATTGCTGTTCTTCGAGCCCGCCGACGATGGTGTCTTGCAATCCCGCCGACATCATTTGGACCGAACCGAAGAGCATCAGCGAGATCCCCACGGCCAGGAAGGTCATCATCAGGCGAATCGGTTTTCGCACGCTGGACCGAATGGAGAGGCCCAACGTGGTGGGCATCCACGAGGTCAATCGACGCAGCAGCGTCGAACCCACCCGCATTTGATTCTGCCCGCTCAAGACCTCAAGCGGGTCAAGGCGGCTGGATTTCCATGCAGGGAAGGCCCCCGACAGAAACACCACCAGCATGGTCGGCAGCATGACGCCCGTGTACAATTCCAAAGGTACCTCTCGTTCGGTGATGGGGAGCCCGACAATGCCCTCGTAGAAATCAAGCATGCCGTTGACACCCCACGGCCCCATGAGTGCGCCCAACCCACAACCGACAGCACCGATGACGAGGGGCGCGATGAGGTAGCCAGTCATGAGCGACGTTCGGTTCACGCCAAGTGTGCGCAGCACAGCGATTTCCTTGGCTTGGCTCTGGACCAAGCGTTGCAAACTCAGCACGATGGTGATGGAGGCGATGGCTGCGATCATCACCGTGAACGGAATGCTGGTTCGCTTGGCGCCTTCGAGGTCTTGACGCATGATTTCTACCGGCTCGTTTTGTCCACGGTCCCTCACCCTGCCGTCCAGTTCAGCGACGTCGAGCGCATCGGACACGAGGGCTTTGACGGCGTCGATTTCATCGCCCTCGTAACCCTCGGTGTCGGGCAAGTCAAACGAAGGCGTCCCTTCAACGTCCAAGAGGAGGGTGTTGCTGCTTCCAAGTGAGGTGTTGGTCAGGCGGGCCATGCCACTGTCAGAGAGGTAGCCAACAACGTATTGCCCCGCTTCTGGAGGGAACAAGGAGCCTTCGGGAGCCATGAACACGTGAAGCGGGTGATACCCGATGCCGACAATCGTGAACTCCGCTGAGGTGGTGCCGGCGCCGATGACGACAGCGTCGCCCAGGGCCAAGTCAAGGGCCTCAACGACGTGGGCGTCGATGACAATCTCATCAGCACTTGAAGCAACTCGACCTTTTGTGTGTCCTTCGGGCATCCAAACTTTGTCGGCGTTGGCGTCATCGGGAATGCCGTGCCAGAGGGAGTTGATGATGTGAGTGCCGCTTTCATTGGTGTGGAACATGGTGCCTTGCACTATGCTTCGCCCTTCACACGAATCGAGGGCTGCACCGGTGGAAGGCCACGAGGAACCTAACGCACTGCAGAACGTTGCCACCTCTTCGCTGGTCCAACTTGCACTACGATTGTCAATCCAAAGGTCGGCCAGGTTGGCGCCTTCCTCATCGTCCCCCTGGAGGGTTTCGTACATCCCGTCCAAATTGTGCGAATAACCGCCAAAAGTGATGCCCGCAAACACACCAACTGAGACCATCAAAACGACGGCCAAAAGGCGAAGTTTGGTTCGCCACAGGCTCCTCGCCAAGCGTTTGTTGAGAAGGTTTGACATCGTACCACCTCAAGCTTCTTCTTCGTTGGCAATCTGTTCATCCGAGACAATTTTTCCACTGTCGATGCGGATCACCCGGGTGGCGTAGCGGACGAGTCCCTCGTCGTGGGTCACAAACACCGATGTGATGTTTTCCTGCTTGCAGGCGCTCACCAGGGCCTCCATGACTTTGTTGGAGGTCTCTGTGTCCAGGTTACCCGTCAATTCATCCCCCAGCAATAACGTGGGTCGCTTGGCAATGCTTCGAGCGATGGCCACGCGTTGCTGCTGACCACCGCTGATCTCTCCGGGAAATCGGTCCACTTCAGCGTCCAAGCCCACAAGGCCAAGCAATTCCTTGGCCCGTGCAGGGTCCTTTTTCCCTGCAAGTTCCTGGATGAGCAGAATGTTTTCGAGAACCGTCAGGTCTTGGAGGAGGTTGAAGAACTGGAACACATATCCAATGTTGTCTCGTCGAAACGACGTCATTTTTTCGGATTGGTTGCGAGGCACTTCCTCTCCGAGGAAACGGTACGAGCCACCTGTTGGGCTGTCGAGGGCGGAAAGGCAGTTGAGCAGGGTGGTCTTCCCAGAGCCTGAAGGGCCGAGCAAAATGACCCGCTCACCTTCATGAATCTCAAAACTCACGCCATCAAGCGCTTTGACAACGCCAGCGGGTGTTTCGTAGTGCCGTTGAAGATTTTTCATCTGCAGCAATGGGTCTGACATGTCGCTCATCTTCGCCCACCCGTCGTGACATTTTGAGTTTTCACCAAGGTGGTGCAACGAATGGTGCCGGGAGCGGGGCTCGAACCCGCGACCTTCGGATGTCTCAGACACCACAAGGGGCTTTGCACGTCATACGATCGCCTTGAAGGCTGCCCTATGAGTCCGACGCGCTACCAACTACGCCACCCCGGCCTGTCCCGTGG
>CAXRAL010000077.1:0-33744 GCA_964228815.1 Candidatus Poseidoniaceae archaeon | reverse complement strand
AGGCGACGCTGACAACCTGATCATGTTGACCATGGACCACGGAAGCGACATCAACTGGGCCGGCATCTCCGTCAAGTTGAGCATTGACGGCTCTGCTCCGGTGACCTGTGACAACCCCGGCGTTGACGGCACCTCTGTGTGCAGCCTCGTCGAGTTTGGCAACACCGACGACCAGGTGTGGTCCGTTGGTGATGGTGTCACCATCGTTGAGAATGGACAAGACCTGTGTTCCGGCAGCTGCTCCATCGACGTCACCATCACAGACACACGACAAGGTATGAGGATAGACACCACCAACGGCGTTGTTGCTGAGTGAGATTTTCGCCCTTGATTTCTTATGAGGCGGGCGTGTCGCCTGTTCCATGGGCGAAGGTGAGACGGTCCCCGTTTTGCTCAAAGAGGACGGGACGCCGTACAAGACGGCCGTGCTGATCCCCACCATCAACAACGCCGACGAACTCGACATCGTGCTCGAGCGCCTGGGCAAGCAGACCTACCCCCACTTCGAAATCGTCATCTCTGATTCCAAATCAAAGGACCACACCAAGGCGGTGTGCGAAAAGCACGGTGCCACGTGGATTGACGACCCGTCCCGCAACCGTGCCGACGCCTGCAACTTTGCCCTTCGACAAATGGACCACGACCTCGTGTTGTTCACCGACGACGACACGGTCCCCCCACTCGACTGGGTGGCCAAACTCGTGCGATGGTTCGACAACCCCGAAGTCGGCGCAGTGGGTGGACCCAACTTCGCACCCGACGACGACCCGTTTGGTGCGAAGTGCGCCGATGTGGCCTTCTGTACGAAATTCATGACCGCTGGCACCCGCTACGGCGCCCAGCCTAAGGGTGAACTCGTGCCCATCACGCACAACCCCGGTGTGAACTGTGCACACCGCATGGCAAACCTGCGAGAAGTGGATTTCTTCGAAGAGGGCTGCATCGGGGCCGAAGATGTCGTGCTCGACGCCAAGATTCAGCGTAAGGGCCACAAGTTGTTCATCGACCCCTCCAACGTGATGCCGCACCGACGTCGTCGCCCGTTCAAGCCGTACATGAAGCAGATGCGCAACTACGGCTACACCCGCATGGTGGCCAACAGGCGATGGCCAGAAATCGCCACCTGGTCCCACACCGCCATCGGTTTCTTCCCGCCCCTCGTCGTGCTCTCGCTCGCCGCCATCCTCTACGGCGCCCTTTCGGGCGGTGCCGCAGACGAATTCTGGCTGACCCTTGGAGGCGAGTGGACGCTTCCCCGCATCGCCTTCCACATCCCGGGCGGCTTTATCGTCGCCTACATCGCCATCTCGTGGCTCGGCGCCGCCATCGGCACCTCACCCCACCGTTCCATCGGCACGGTGTTCCTGGCGCCGCTGTTTGTATTCCTCGCCCACTGGGCATACGGCCAAGGTGTCATCAAGGCCTGGCGAGAAATCCGCCGAACGGGTGGCCGTGCTGGAGAAGGCTCGCAAATCGACGACCGAGTCCGCACCGCTTGAGCCAAACCCTCGCCAAAGACCGACCTTTCCCGCTCGCTGTAGCGAACGTTGATGGTCAAACGCACGCCAAGCCGGCCTATGGCGCGTCCATCACTGGCTGAACGGCTCTCAGCCTTGGACCAGCCGGACCACGCCAGCGACGCCAGCGCCATGTGGAACTCCATCCGACCCTTGCTGGTGCTGGGGCGCATCGTCATGGTGGGCTTCATCATCATCGTCGGCGAGGTGTTTGACGACGTCCGCATGGCAGGCTTGACCATCGGCGTGTGGGCCCTCATCCTCGGTATCCCGCTGTTCTTGTTGATCTCCACCGTCATCACCTACGTCGACCGCTTGGTCAGAGCCGAAGAGGAAACATTGGCCTAAGGGGTGCCGTACAGACGAAGAATGAAAAGGACAAGCGACCATCTCCAATGCATGAACAGGAAGATTGGAGCCATAGGCGTCCTCTTTCTGTTGCTGCTGGTACCGCTGGGCCAAGTCAACGCCAACAGCGGTGGCAAATTCAATTCGTCCGGTGGATGCGGTTGCCACGGTGGCGCAGGCGGTGTCACGGCTCAACTGTCTGGCCTACCAGCGGCCTATGAGGCCCTCACGACCTACACCTTGACGGTCGGCATGAGCACCTCCCCCGGCACCGGTGGATTCAACCTCGACGTCAACCGAGGCACGCTCAGCAACGGTGACGCCAACACCCAAGTGGCTTCCAACGGCCGGCAAGCCACCCATGATTTCGCCCCCGGAACAGCGTCATGGACGATGGACTGGACGGCCCCTGCTTCCGGTTCAGGCAGCGTCTTGTTCAAGCTCGCCGTTCTGTCTGGCAACGGCAACGGTGGCACCAGCGGAGACGACTACAACACCTTCTCCACCAGCATCAGCGAAGAGGTCTCCGGCAACACCGACCCGGTGGCCAGCGATGTCCTCATCACGCCATCCACCCCCGACACCACCGACGACCTGACGGTGTCCTACACCTACACCGATGACGACGGCGATGCCGAAAGCGGAACGACCGTTGCATGGTACAAAGACGGTGCCGTCCAGTCCACTCACACCGCCCTCACCCTCCCCGCCTCGGCCACGACCAAAGGCGAAACGTGGCACGCCGTCATCACCCCATCCGACGGCCAAGATGCAGGGGTGGCCGTGGCCTCGCCCACCATCATCGTTCTCAACCGGGCCCCCGACGTGCTCAACCTGGCGGTCAGCGACGAGCGCCCCGACACCAACGATGACGTCTCGGTAAGTTTCCAAACCAGCGATGCGGACGGTGATGCCGTTGCATCCACAGAACTCAGGTGGATGCTGGACGGCGCCCATGTTGAGTCGCTGGACAACGCCAACATCCTCCCGGCCATCGCCACCCGGGTGGGCGACGAGTGGACCGTGGAGGTGCGGGCCTCGGACGGCATCGATACGAGCGAATGGACTACCTCGGCCGACATTATGGTCAGCTCAAGCAATCAAGGGCCAGCGGTCAGCGATTTGGTCATCGCCCCGTCCACGCCAACGACGGAGGACGCGTTGACCGCATCATGGACCCTCACCGACCCCGAAGGTGACGACATTGCTGAGACGAGTCTGACTTGGTGGCTGGACGGCGAGCATGTTCCAGCCGCCGACGGGTTGAATCCGTTGCCGTCCTCGTTCACGCAACGTGGCGACGCGTGGAGCGTTGAGGTTGAGGCCAACGACGGTCAAACGTGGGGCGCTCCCAGCACAGTGACGGTGAGCATCGAAAACGCTGCTCCATCCGTCGAGGCCATGCTGACCTCACCCAGTTTCAGCGCCCAGCACAACCTCACGATTTCAGCCAACATGACGGACGCTGACGGCGATCAACCCACCCTGCAGGACGTGGCGTGGTATCGAAACGATGCGTTGGAACCCGCCTTCACTGCGCAAACCCTTCCGGCCTCGGCCTTGACCCGTGGCGACCAGTGGTACGCGGTGCTCACCGTGAGCGATGGAAACGACCAAACCGAGGTCACCACGCCCAGCGTCCTGATTGAAAATGCACCTCCCCTGGTGGCCGTCAGTTGGGAAGAAAACCCATCCTCGCTGACCGATTTGGTGCCCACCATCACCACGGAGGATGCCGACGGTGATACCGTTCAATTCTCCACGACATGGTACAAGAACGGCTTCCGTGATGCTGGACTGACCAACGCCACGGTTGTTCCTGCTGACCGCCTTGCGCCGGAACAGGCATGGCGAATGGTCGTGGTGGCCAACGACGGCATCGAATCAAGCGTTGAGATCGATGCCAGCATCACGCTTGTGAACCTCGCACCCTCGGCCGCCATCCAACGCTTGACGACGGACGTGTGGTACAACGAGACCACCGTGCTCTCAGGGTCCCCGTCGACGGACCCCGATGGCGTCATCGCACGCTACGACTGGTCGTGGGAAGGTGGTAGCGCCACCGGAGAACGCCTCGAGGTGGTCCTCAAGGACGACGCGATCATCATGCTTACCGTCACGGACAACCACGGAGCAACTCACCAAACCAACGTGTCCCTCGAGATTGAGATCGGCCCGGATGTACGAAGCCTCCAGTCCTTCAACGACGACCGAGGCAACGTTCGTCTCTCCTGGGCCTGGACGGGTGAGAAAGTTTCGTTCAACATCCTTCGCAACGGCGAAGTCATCGGCACGACCAACGCAACAAGCTTCGAAGACCAACCGCCCATCAGCGGCGTCGTCACCTACACCGTTCAGCCCGTGGATGAAGAGCGCACCTATCTCGGAGCCAGCGATTCCATCAGCCCCGTGTTGAGCCCTGCTCCGCCCGAAGAACCCGGCCCCTCAACGGCCCTGGGCATCGGCTTCGGCGTGTTGCTGGTGCTGGCGCTGCTCGTTCTTCCTGTGCTCGGCCAACGAGGGGGTGGGCGACCGTGAAGCGCCTGACCTTGGTGGTGGTGGTCGCCATGCTCCTCGTGCTGCCCTCCATGGGTTCGGCCAACCCCAACGGCGTCGGTTCAGGAACGTTTGACGCTCAGTGCGGTGGCGCCTGCCACGGCGATGCTGACATGAACCGGTCGTCGCCTGCAACGGTTGAGGTGAACGCACCCACGATCGCTTACGAAGGCTTGTTGACCAGCGTTTCCATCACCGTTTCCAACATCGAAACCACCACCAGCGGCCTGCTTGGATTCTTCCTCCTGTCCGACCTTTCCGGGGCTGGCGACACCCCCGACGATGCGGGGTGGACCGTCATCTCCAACAGCGAGGGCGGAACGGAAAATTATGTTGAGGCTCTCATTGGTGTCGGTCAAACTACACACACGGTGGAGTGGACCGTGCGTGCGCCCGGTATCGGCGAGTATCCGCTTTACGGCGCCATTCATCACGGCACGGAAGACGGGAGCGAAGCGCCGTTCTTTGGCGCTTCCGCCGCCCCTGTTGTCGTTGATGTTCGTCCCGTCCCTGAAGATTTGCCCCGCCTCGCCGCAGAATTTGAACCACCAGCATTGCGAACGGTTGGTGAGACCACCACCGTGGTGATGCCCACGGCCTTCGTGGAGAGCGTGCAGGTCGAATGGCGACTCCCGGGTGGTGAGGCGACGACGGTGCCCGTGTCCTCCGACGGAGACATCTGGTCGTTTGAACTGCCAGCCACCCTCCAACCCGTGGCCATTCAGTGGCGCGCTCACCTCGCTGGAGAGGGCCCTGAGCAAACCACACCGTGGTTCACCTTGCAGAGCGAAGAGCCACGGTGGACGGTGGACGAAAGCGCCGCCTACCTCCAATCCATGGCCATGGTGTTGGCTTTCATGGCTGCGTTCCTTTCGTTGCAACGTGGACGAAGCGACGAAGAAACGCTGGTCAAGGACGATGTCTTCGATGAGGAGGTGGACGCCTGATGGTGTCGGCAGCCACCCTGCATGTGGTCAGCACCGAGTTGGCAGTCGGTTCGTTTGCCATGGCCGGCGTCGCCTTCCTCATGGCGGGGCTCGCCAGCCACCGTTGGCTCCTCGACGAACGCCATCTTTCACTGGCCGACAACGTCGCCCACTTCGCCTTGGCATTCGGGCTGTTGGCCATGCCGCTGGCGATCATGACCGGCATCCAATCCAGTCCCGGGGAAGGCGTTGACCACCCCGTTCTCATCAACAAGATGTTGCTGGCATCGGCTGCGCTGGGCCTCGCCCTGGGCGTTCTTCTCGCTCGGCGGAGTCGGGGTGCGTCCATCTGGCAAGACCCCGCAGGACGACGGTGGCAGAGCCTCGGTGGTTTGGGTGCCGTCGGCTTGGTCTTGTTAACGGCCTCCCTTGGGGGCACCTACAGCCGAGGTGAATCCCTCCTCGACGTGTTCAGCCTGCCTTACGACCAGGTACCGTTGATGCCGATGTGGTTGTCCGCCACCGTGCTCGTGCTGGCGGCCGCCAACCTCGTCCTCATGCGACGAAGCGTGCGTGCGTGATCACAAACCGGCCATATCACCGGTCTGAATGGTCCACTGGCTGGCGTAGACGCCTCCCGATGCAACAAGGTCGTCGTGAACACCTCGCTCGACGATGGCACCGTCGACCATGGAGAGAATCTCGTTGGCGTTTCGGATCGTGCTGAGGCGGTGCGCCACGGCAATGGTCGCCCGTTCCTTGCCCGAAGAGAGCAGGTTCTCTTGGATACGGCGCTCGGTTTCAGCGTCCAGTGCGCTGCTGGCTTCGTCGAGGATGAGCAGGCTGGGCGCCTTCAGAAGCGCACGAGCCAGCGAAATACGGGCTCGCTGCCCACCGCTCAACATCGCGCCCCGGTCGCCCACCAACGTGTTGATGCCGTCTTCGAGTTCCTGAACGAACTCCCATGCACCGGCCATCTTGAGGGCGCCCTCCAAATCGGCATCGGTCGCTTCCTGATTGTAGATGACGTTGTCCTTAACCGAGCCGTAGAACAGGAAAGGGTCCTGGCTCACGAAGCCGATGGCCTCACGCAGGGAATGGAGCGTGAACGCCGTGATGGGGCGGCCGTTCACCAGCACTTCACCGCTGTCGGGCGTGTAGTATCGCATGAGCAGTTTCAGAATCGTGGTTTTACCAGCCCCGGTGTGCCCCATCACGCCGAGGAACTCACCCTCGTTCACCTTGAACGAAATACCGTTGAGCACCTTGATGGTGGTGTTGGGGTAGGTGAAGTAGACGTCGTTGAATTCGACGGTCTTGATGCCACCTTCGAGGGTCACAGCATCTTCGCTGTCAACGATGGTGGGTTCGAGGTCGACCGCTGCAAAGACTCGGCGAGCGGCGGCTTCGCCACGCTGAAGTTGATTGACGAGGATACCGAAGATGAACATCGGCATGGTCATTCGGGTGCTGATGAGCAAGAACGTGACCAGTTGACCGGTGGTGATCTCGCCTTGGCTCGCAAAGTAGCCACCGGCCGTGGTCAACAATCCGAAGGCCACACCGGCGACGGCGTAAATCATCGGGATGAAGCGGTTGCGGTCCTTGCTGGCACCCATGGCTTGGTCTCTGTACGAGCCCGATTCCTTGGCGACACGGTCGGCTTCCCACTGCTCGGCGTTGTACGCCTGAACGACGGCAATGCCCGAAATGAGGTTCTCAAGCACGGCGTGGATATCACCGGTGGATTCGCGTTGTTTTCGGTATTTTCGCTGGACTCGGGTGGAAAACCAGTACACGGCGGGGACGATGAAGAGAATAGGCGTGAACAGCACGGCGGCGAGTTTCCACGACATCAGCACGAGGATGAGGAAAGCGGTGGCGAAGGTGATGACGATTCGAATGATGGACGTCGATGAATCGGAGACCACGTCTTCGAGTTGGTTCACGTCGCTTGAGAGCACGGACATGATCTGACCTGTTTGCCGCAAATCGTAGTACGAAGCCTCCATGGCGATGAGGGAGCGGGTCGCATCCATACGAAGGTCGTGTTGAATGTTGTAGCCGAGGGTTTGCCAGGAGTATTCCGAAATGCCTTGGAAAATCGCCAGACAGAGGAACCCAAGGAAGATGAGCACGCCGTACCCAACGGCAGGGTCGCTGTGAATGGTGGTGACCATGTCTTGGATGATTTGTGGACCCGAGAGCATGTCGGTCGTGAAGTAATCCACGGCCAACCCGATAGCCACAAAGGGCATCAGGTCAAAAAACCGAGCTGCGGCGTTCGCAAACACGCCAGCAAAGACCCGCCTTGGGTATTTCTTCGCGTACGGCACAATGCGCCAAATCTGCTTTCCGAGCACGTCAGCGCTCTCGTTGATGTCCTCGGGTGACATCTTGTCGCTTTTGGCTTTCGCTGCGTGCGCTGCGGTCATGTAACCCTGCCGAGGACCGAGACTCTTGAACCCTCGCCATGCCACCGGCGAGGCTGACCTCACAACCAATCTTTGATGAGGTTCCCCGAGGTGGGAAGGGTATGCAGAGGCAACGCCGCCGAACCACCTTCGTGTTCATCGCTCTTCTCCTCGTTCAGGTTCTGTCCCCGCTGGCGTTCGCTCAGGCACCGGATGACCACCCTGCTGAGGAGACCAATGCGTCGGTTGACTTGCTTCAACAGCTCAACATCGCACCTTCCCTCCAAGCCCAGCACGGCTGGTTGAACGCCGATGAAGCGGCGAGCACCGCTCACCTGCTGTACCGAGACATCGCTCTGATTGCACCAAGCGATTGGACGGACGAAACGCGTCAACAAAGGGTGGAAGGCTTCCACATTCTCGGCCACACCTACCCCGTCCCCAGTTCGTGGTTCCACGACTTGGCGGCAGCGGGCATCGATTGTTTCTCCTTCATGCCACCGGCCAGTTTCCACTGCGATGTTGGTTCAACAACGCCGGCCGCTCTGGCCCAACTCAACGTGGTGGGCTTGGCCGCGATGGACGCCACGGACAAGGTGCAGACCGACTTGGTTCGAGGGCTGCTCGGCCTCGAGATGGTGGCCCCCAACCCCTTTGTGAATCAGGAAGGTGCCGTCGTGAACGTCGTTCTGTCAGGCGAGACGCTCCCCGAGGGAATCAGCCAGCGAGGCGGCATCGCCATGGACACGCACAGCGGTCGTTTCGCCACGATGGCGCTTACCGCCGACAACCTGGCTTGGTTGGTTCAGCAGGACGAAGTGGAGTGGGTGGAACCTCGTCCGTTCTTTGAAATCCTGAACTCCGTCGGCATCGAGGTCATGAACGTTGACGACATGTGGGACAACACCAACATGGCCAGCATTGATGCCTCATGGGCCGGCTTGGACGGCAGCGGCATCATCGTCACCGTGGCCGATACGGGCCTTGACAACGGCGTCAACAATTCCAACATGCACCCGGATTTCCGAGACCACATCACCGGCATTCTCTCCTTCCCGCCCCCCGCCTCCGTTTGCGCCTCGCTGAGCCTGAGCCCTTGTGGCGACGATGCAGAAGACCTTCACGGCCACGGCACGCACGTCGCTGGTTCTGTGCTCGGCGACGGCACCCACAGCAACGGCGACATCATCGGTGCTGCACCTGAAGCCCACTTGTTGGTGCATTCCATCGCTACGACGCACAACGGCGAAGAGAAATTGCTCGGCATCCCCAACGACCTCGATGACATGTTCAAACTCGCTTGGGCCAACGGCAGTCGAATCCACACCAATTCCTGGGGCTCTGCGGTCGCTGGCGCCTACACCTCGTCCTCCATGCAAGCCGATGCCAGTGCAAGGACGCACGACGAGCTTGTGATCCTCTTTGCCGCCGCCAACGAAGGGGCTGATGCGGACAAGAACGGAGAGATTGACCTCGACTCCATGGGGAGTCCCGCCACGGCCAAGAACGTCTTGACGGTCGGTGCCAGCGAAAACGACCGCAGCAACATGACGTGGACGTGGGGCAGCACCGATTACGGTTCACCCATCTCCACCGACCGCCTGGCGGACAACCCCGAGGGCATGGCTGCTTTCTCCTCTCGAGGCCCCACCGATGATGGCCGACTGAAGCCTGATTTCTCTGCCCCCGGCACCATGATTCTCTCCACAAAATCCCGCAGCACCAGCTCCGTAGGATGGCTGGCCCACAACGCCTCCTACACCTACATGGGCGGCACGAGCATGGCCACTCCGCTCACCGCTGGCGCCTCGGCCCTCCTGCTTGAACACCTCATGGAGAACCTCGGAGAAAGCAACCCAACCTCAGCCTTGGTGAAAGCCATCTTCACCGCCAGCGCTCACGACATGACCGGCCAGTACTCCTCGAACACCAACGGCGCTGGCGAAGCAGCGCCCAACAACCACGAAGGCTGGGGCAGGATCAACATGTCCCAGGCCATCAACACCTCCTACCTCTACGGACATTCAGTCACGACCAACGCCGATTCTGGATGGTCCTTCAACGTCCCAGCCAACGCCGATGACATCAACGTGGCCTTGACGTGGACCGACCCCGCCTCAACCCCTTCCGCCTCCACCAACCTCGTCAACGATGTTGATTTGGCGCTCAAGAGCCCTTCGGGCACATGGACCAACGTCAGCAACAACCTCGACAACCTGCGCGGCGTGACACTGACGAACCCTGCGCAGGGCACATGGGAAGTCCACATGATTGGCTCCAACATTCCAACCGGCCCCCAATTCTATGCGCTCGCCATGACCGGAGACTACAGTTTCACCAACCTCACCCAAGACGCCGACCTCGACGGCTACGAAGACGACGACGATGACTGCAACACCACGGCGGGCACCTCCACCGTTGACCGAACAGGCTGTCCGGACACGGACGGTGACGGCTACTCCAACCCTGACGGCAACTGGACGGTGAACGACGGGGCAGACGCCTTCCCCAGCGAAATCACGCAGTGGGCCGACCAAGACTACGACGGCTACGGCGACAACGCTGCTGGGGTCGAACCCGACGCCTGTACCACCACGGCCGGAAATTCAACGGGCGACCGGTACGGCTGCACCGACACCGACGGCGACGGCTACTCCAACCCCGATAGCACGTGGACCACGGCCAACGGGGCCGATGCATGTGCCAGCGTTTCAGGCTCGTCAAACCAGGACCGAAACGGGTGCGCCGACCAAGACGGCGACGGTTATTCCGATCCCGACGGGTCGTGGGGCACGACCAACGGTGCAGATGCCTTCCCGACCGACGACACCCAGTGGGCTGACACCGACGGCGACGGCTACGGGGACAATCCACCTCCCGCCACCACCGGTGATGCGTGCCCGAGCACCAACGGCGGCTCAACCCAAGACCGGTTTGGCTGCACAGACTCCGACGGCGACGGCTACTCCGACCCCGACAGCGGTTGGACGGCCGCCAACGGCGCCGACGCCTTTGCTTCGGACAACACTCAATGGGCTGACGGCGACAGCGACGGCTACGGCGACAACGCCAACGGCAACAACCCTGATGCTTGCCCCACGCAGTTCGGTACCTCCACCGAACTGGGAAGACTGGGTTGCGCCGACAGCGACAGCGACGGCTACGCAGACGTCGACGATGCCTTCCCAAGCGAATCCACGCAGTGGAACGACACCGACGGTGATGGTTTCGGTGATGAGCTGACGGGCTTCGAGGGCGACGCCTGCCCCACCACGAGCGGAACGTCCACTCGCGATCGTTTCGGTTGCACGGACACCGACAACGACGGTTCGTCCGACGCTGACGCCACCTGGACCACGGCCAACGGGGCAGACACCGACCCCAACGATGCAACACAATGGGCCGATACCGACGGCGACGGCTACGGCGACAACCCATCCGGAACCAACGGCGATGCCTGCCCGTCAGTTGCGGGAACTTCAACGTCCGACCGGCGAGGTTGTCCTGACACCGACGGCGACGGCTACTCCGATCCCGACAGTGGCTGGACCGTGGACGACGGCGCTGACGCCTACCCCAACGACCCCACTCGATGGGGCGACATTGACGGCGACGGCTACGACGATGGCTTGGACGATGATTGCCCTGCCCTCTTCGGCACCTCGGTTCATGACCGAAAAGGGTGCCCCGACCAAGACGGCGACGGTTATTCCGACCCTGACAGCGGATGGACCACGGCCAACGGCGCTGACGCGTTCATGTCCGACAACACCCAGTGGAACGACACCGACGGGGACGGCTACGGCGACAACCCGGCCGGCTCGCTTCCGGATGCTTGCCCGACCACCTACGGCGAGTCGTGGCAAAACAGCACCTACGGCTGTCCGGACGGCGATCAAGACGGATGGAGCGACAACCAAGACACGCACCCCGGCGACCAATCGCAATGGGCGGACAGTGACGGGGACGGCTACGGCGACAACCCCGGCGGCACCCAACCGGATGCCTGCCCAAGTGTTTGGGGCAATTCCACCCAAGGTAACCGCCTTGGCTGCCTGGACAACGACGGCGATGGGTGGGACAACAGCATTGATGCCTTGCCCGACCTCGCTACGCAGTGGCTCGACCAGGACGGCGATGGTTACGGCGACAACGCAACGGGTCTCCAGCCCGATGCCTGTCCCGGCGAGGCAGGAACCTCGACGACGCCCTACGGGTGCGTTGACGACGACGGCGACGGCTACGCCAACTTGGCCGACGATTTCCCGAACGATCCGACACGTTGGATTGACAGCGACGGCGACGGCTACGACGATGCTGAAGACGCTTGTCCACTGCTCGGCGGCAACTCAACTCAGGACCGTCTCGGTTGCCTCGACAGCGACGGCGACGGGTTCTCCGACCCGACCTTGCCGGTCGGCAACACCAGCGGATGGAACGTTTCCGACGGCGCTGATGCCTTCCCCCATGAAGCCAGTCAAGCCGTTGACAGCGATGGCGATGGTTACGGCGACAATGCCGGGGGTGTTGCGCCCGATGCGTGCCCCAGCGAAGCTGGTAGCTCCTCTGCCGACCGCTTTGGCTGCGTGGACGAGGACGGCGACGGTACATCGGACGCCAACGACGCTTTCCTCGGGGAGGCGACGCAATGGACGGACAGCGATGGTGATGGCTACGGCGACAACCCGAACGGGACGCAAGCCGACGGTTGCATCAACACGCCGGGAACCTCAACCCTTGACACGTTCGGCTGCCTTGACGGCGACGGGGATGGCGCCAGCGATACCAACGACCTGTGGCCAGACGACGCCACCCAGTGGTTTGACAGCGACGGTGACGGCTACGGCGACGAAACCCAGGGCACCGACGGTGATGCTTGTCCCAACGACCACGGAACGTCAACCTTGGGTGGTACGTTTGGGTGCCCTGACGCCGACAATGATGGCTGGTCCGACCAACAGGACGACTTCCCAGAGCAACGGAGTCAATTCCTTGACAGCGACGGCGATGGCTACGGTGACAATGCCACCCTGGGCGCCTTTAAGCCCGATCACTGGCCCAACGACTCGTCGAGGAACTCTGCCGAAGCGAGCATGACGTGCACTCCACTCAGCATCGAAGTGGACCTGGCAGCCAGCGGTTGGTTCAGCTTCACCTGCACCGTCTCAACGGCGATGAGTTCGGCCTTTGCAGCGAACGTTGCATGGCAGGCCACCTCGACCATCGTCGGCGAATCGTCTGAACATTTCCTGACGTTCACGACGGCCAGCGGTAATTCGCAAACGGTCACCTTTTCGGGAACAGCCAACGATGTTGGACGCCACCAGTTGCTGCTCTCCGCCGCTGAGCCCGGGGCTGCTTACCCCATGGATACGGTCACGGTCGTCATTGACGCTTCCGATTCCAACGCTCCGGTCGAGATCAGCGATGAAGCCGAAGGCTCACTCCTTGAGATCGTGAAGGACAACACGCTCCTTCAGGCAGCGCTGGCCGGCTTGGTGTTGTTTGCCCTGATGGGGACCCTCATGATTCGAGGCCAGAGCCGTCGCCACCGAGACCAAGAACGACGAATGATGCGAGCGGCTGAACTGCGCCAGACCCGAGGCTTGGGCGAACTCCCAAGGCGAGACCTCGTCACTCAACAGCCGGCGAGCCGTCGGGAACGAACCAACTCGATGTTCGATGAATTCCGCCGTTCACGGTGAGGCACGAAAGGCGACCGATTCCCTCAAAGGGGAGAGGCTTGTCGCCCGACTTGCCACACTGCGGATATGGTGAAGTGGTTATCATCTGAGGTTTCCAACCTTATGTCGTGGGTTCGACTCCCGCTATCCGCACCTCATTACTGCCCTCACAGTTCATGTCGCCACACCGCTTTAACTCGCAAGCATCAAAGGCTCACCTTGCGAGGAAGGGAACGAGTACTTCGGTGATGGCATGGATTTCCTCTCGCTTTGTTTGCTGACCTTGTGGTTGTACCTTCCCGGCTTCCTCGCCAACACCTTCGCCATGATGTGGGGGAAGTGGCTGCCCAAAACGGGCTACGGACCGTGGCCCATCGACGGCGGACGGGTGATGGCCGATGGTAATCGTATGCTTGGCGACGGCAAGACGTGGAACGGCCTCATCGGAGGTTCGCTGACGTCCGGTCTGCTTTGCATGGTGCTGGCCTCGGTCGTGAGTACCGGCGACATGGCAACCGTGTTTGATGACGGCGCCACCGTGTTTGCCCATCCACTCATTGGTGCAGAAGAGGCCTGGTTCTTCATCGGCGGTGCGAACGGCGCCGCCTTTGTGTTGGGAACCTTCCTCGGGTTCGCCTGCCTGGTCGGCGACAGCACGGGCTCGTTTTTCAAACGCCGACGAGGACTGAAGCGAGAAGGTGACATCTCTTCGAAAGCACCGCTGCTGGATACGCTTCCGTTTGCCATTATGGTCTTCCTTTGGGGCCAACTCTTCCTCGGCCCGTCCGTGCTGGCCGCAGAGGAACTGCGTCTGCCGATGGTGGCGTTGATCGTCATTACCCCCGTGCTTCACCGCTCCTTCAACCTCATCGGCTACAAAATTGGATGGAAGGACGTCCCGTATTGACCTCGGCTTGCGCCGCGAAGGCCAAGCCCTATGAAGGCCCAGCCAGCCGTTGGGGTCATGCAGGGCAGCACTCATGCAACCCTCCGCGCACTCCTTCTTGTGTTGTTGATGATCATCGCTCCCCTTTCGGGTTGCTTTGGCGAGACCGAAGAGACCGAATCGGTCGACCTTGAGGTGGCCCTCACCATTGACGGTTTGGCGCCCTCTGAAGCGATGTTCCGAGCCGGTGAATGGCACGACCTTCTCCTGATGGGTGAAGACCTTCGAATTTCAGCACCTGCTCACGACGTCCTGCTGTTTGTTGACGGCGTCATCGACATCGACAGTTCGGTGCCCGTGGAAGGCGACCGTATCAACGTCCAACTGCTGACAACACCCTACACCGAATTTGTCGAACTGGTGGTCTACGCCAAGGACGGCACCAAAGCCGTGTTCAACCAGACTGCCGGCAACGGCACGCCCATCATCAGCGGCGAGGCATGGTACGAAAAAATGGACTACATCACCTGCGACACGCCTTCGGACGACTGTGGCTCCTACAACTTCCGATGGATGGGCAGCCCTAACGCTCAATTCGAGCGTGCAGCGTCCTACTTTCAAGGCCACTTCGAGGGTTTGGGATACGACACGCACCTCATGCGTGTGGTCGACACCCTCAACCCGACCCAGCCCGAATCCCTCAACGTCGTCGCTTGGAAGCGAGGTTTGCGGGACGACTGCGTGCAAGGCATGGGCGCCCACATGGACATTGCGCCCCCAGCCGGCCCACCCGGTGGCGGAACATGGGAAGGCGCCTACGACAACACGGCCGGAACCGTCGCCATCATGATGTACGCTCAGATCCTCGTTGACCTTGAAGTGGAGTGCGACACCTTCCTCGCCTTGTGGTCCTCCGAAGAAGAGGGGCTCCGTGGCTCCAACGCCTTCGCCAACAACGATTGCGAGGCATGCTTGCCTCAAGACAAGGAACTTCGATTCTACATCAACATGGACATGATGGGCATCTCGTGGCCGGCCGTCAAGGAAAACGGTGACCCCTTCCCCTACCATGCATGGTCCGGACCCGACATTGACCCGGAAGTGCAGGATGTGGCCATCACGAGCGTGCTCGACCACGTTCACAGGAACATCCTCAAAGCCCCGATGGACCTTCGCATCGAAGGCAGCTATGGAGCCGGTTGCGACCAGCATTGGGACGACCACTACAACCTCGTTATGGACGTCCATGAGGATACGTTCGGGCGGTCGGACCACGTCACCTTCCGCAACCTTGGAGCCCAGACGATTTTCCACCTCGGCGCTTACGACGAGGATTACTCCGCCTACCACTCACCGCAAGACACGCTGGAGAACATGGTGGCGGTCGTGGGCGGCCAGGAGAACCTCGAAGAAAGCATCCAGTTCGTGTTGTGGGCGGCGTTCCTTGAGTTCGTGTTGGCCGACCAAGACCCCGAAGTTCGCAACGTGAACGCCTGAGGGCTTGAACGAAACTTCTTGTAGAAAATCAAGGCGTTTTCTATCATGGAAGAGGTTGAACCGTCTCACGAATCGACGGTCGTCAGCCCGAAACGACCCTTCCACCGCTGGGCCATGTTCGCCGGTTTTCTGCTGGCGTTCAGCGAGATGATACTCCGTCTCCTATCAGGAAAAGACATCGTCGACGCCGTCTGGCCCCATGCCGTTCGTTCCCTGGACTGGACATTGACACTTCGCGGTTCACCGATCTTGACCCTCTCCATCTTCGTTCTCGCGGGTCTCGGCGGCTACGGATTGAGAAAGGCCGTCGCCTCGGCAGAGCAACCACCCTCCTGGCTGGTGATCCCGTACGGTGGTCTTGGCCTGTTGCTTGGCCTTCTCACGCTCCATTTCCTCTTGGATGTGTTCTACCTACGCGGGGCGTTTTTGCTCCTTCCAACCCTCATGGGCTGGACGCTGGCTTGCTTCTTGGTGGCCCTTGGTGGCCCACCCGCGCTCCGAACGGTGGGAGACGATCGTATCGTGGCCTCGAGGGTCGTTCACATGGTGGGTGTCTTTTTTGCGGCCTGGTTGGTCATGCCGGGCGTTCCCGCTGTCATCGGTTTTGCACCATCGCCGCCCGATGCACCCGCCATGGGGTACGGTTCGTTCCCAGGCCCCTACACCGTCGAGCAGTACCGCTTTCCCTACGACCTGCCTGATGACGTGAAATCGGTTCAAGGGAACCTCGAGGACGATATCGAATGGAGTGTTTACATCACCCTGCCTGAACTCCCCGAAGATTCTCCGGTCACTCATCTGCCGTTGGCGATTCTTCTTCACGGGTTCAGCTATCCTGACATCAACGCCTACCAAGGTTGGATCACCCACCTAACGGCCAAAGGCATGGCTGTGGCCTTCATCCAGTACCCCTCGGATCTCCGACCCGAAGGCTACCAAGCGCACGAGGCCGCTTACGAAGCAGGCATGTCGGACTACCTCCAACACACCTACCGAGACCTCGCCATCCGAGCCGGAATGGACCACGTCCAAAACATCCTCCTCGAAGCACCGCGTGCATCCGAACTCGAGGACCACCTCGGCGAGGTCATCGTTGACCCCACCACCCTTTGGGCTGGTGGACACAGCTTGGGTGCTTCTTACACCTTCCTCACGCTGAACTCAGCCTTTGAACGAGGTTGGGGCTCACATGCGCTGGTGGTCGCTTTGGAAGCGCCCGCCAGCCGCCCCATGCAAGCCAACTTGCAGCCAAACCTGACGGGCATGCCAAACGAAACACTCGTGCAGATTGGGGTCCCTCAAGACGACATGAGCGTCGGCCTCTGCCCCGGCGCCTTCCATCAGCAAGTGTTCGCAGACCTGCCCGATGAACGAAACCAACTGCTCGAGATTCAATCCGACCTCTACGGTTTCCCACGCCTCGTCGCCAGCCATTACCTCCAAACCGACCCTGCACGAGACACGCTGTCCGACTGGAGTTTCATCCGACGTATCGACGCCCAGGCCGACTATTTGGTCGCCCATGGCCGCAACGACACCTTCACCGCAGACTGGGCCTTCCAATACATGACCGATGAGACCATGCTGACCGGCATGGGTGAATGGTCGGACGGCACACCTGTTCTGCCGCTGATTTGGCACCGAAATGCCATCAACGAAGTGAGTGCGTTCAGCGATTGCGCGTGAATGGAACACATGTTCATAGGTCAAAAGAAGGAGGCGATAGAGTGGAAGAAGCGTCGATTGCCACCGATGTTAAGTCACTTTGGAAGTGGATTGGAGGTTCAGCCTTCCTCGCTTCCATGTGCTGCTTCCCCAGCGTGGTGCTGGTGTTGTTCGGTCTGGCAAGCGTTTCCAGCGCAGCCGCCCTATCCAATGACCTGTACTGGGGCACCAACGGCATGGGGTGGTTCCGCCCAGCCTTGTCGGCGATCAGTCTGGTGCTTGTGGTGGCCGGTTTGGTGATGTATTTCCGAGGCGAAGGCATCTGCAGCCTCGATGAGGCGAAGCGCCAACGAAAACGCATCATCAACACCTCCATCGTGGTGCTCTCGCTTGCTCTCGCCTCCTACATCGTGTTCAATTTCGTTATTCTCACCGAACTCGGTGTCGCGCTCGACCTGCCGTGGGAGAGCAGCCGACTCTGGGCGTGATCAAGCGCCCTTGCGAGTGGTCTTGCAACCTACACCCCACTCTGGGTCGGCTTCCATAGCAGATCGTGTGGCCTTCAAGAGGAGGTCTTCAGGCGTTGGTACAACGGCCTTTGCTGGGCCCATGGCCAAGGAGCAATGATAGCCCAATTCATGCCAATAATCCAATTGAATTTTTGAATTTTCAATTGAAATTTCAGTAAAATCAGTTCCAATTGGAATTTCGATATGGCGAGGGTTGAGGTGCATGCCCAAACCCAAGCATTTCTGAACGGCTTCTTTCCCGGTCCACGCTTGAAACACATGGGAGGGTGAAGCCCGGAGGCGATCCAGTTCCTCGCCTTTGGCCATCATGTCGTAGGCGTTCTCGGCCAGTGTTCGTTCCAGCGGTTCAGCGTCAAAGCCCACCGACCACTGCTCGTTGACCAACGCAACGAAGACCGTCCCCTCGCTGTGAGCGATCGAGATGTTCGGCAGCGGCGTTCGCTTCCATACACCGTGAATGTAGGAAAGGGAAGGCGCACGATGTTCGTCTCGAACAACTTCGAGAACGGAGAGGTCATCCACGCCCCATCGCTTCAACGCTTGACCGAGTAACCAGCGGCCGCTCAAGTGCTCCGCTCGTCGTTTGTCTGTTGCAAAGGTGGCCACCTCAGCAGGTTGTGCGAGTGGGACGTCCTGCACCTCCCAGGTTTGGACATCGGTGGCGAACAGGTCCACGTCGGACAAACGAGGCGGCGTCAGCCGAACCACCTGTGGGTGCATCGAGACCACCTCATCGTTCAAGCGTAAAGCGTTGGTCTTCGGCAACGTTGGCCATCGCTTTCAGACGAAGGCCCTTGAGGGCCATGACGGGTGCGTCATCATCGCCCACGATGAGCACATCGTGCACGGTTGTACCGTCGTCCAAGTGTTCAAGTTGAACGGTGCGCAACCTGAGCGTTTCGTCTTGTTCGGGAACACGGAGCATGGTCGACCATTCGATGCCGACTGGAAGGCTGCTGTACCCCAACACTTCCATGGCGACGAGTCCGGCGTTTTGGAAGCCCGCCTCAATGAGCATGGGCAGGGCCTCAAGCAAGACCGCCTCGCCGTCCTGCTCCACGGCAAACTGGTCCGCAGCAGGAAGCTGGTGTCGCATCAGCGCCAAACCGTCGATGCCGGGCTCGTTGACATTTCCTGCACCGCCCAGCACGCCTCCGTGCGATTGGAAGCGAGGGCCGTGGAAGTACCGGTCGTAGATGAAGGAGGCGGGGTGGAGCAAGTCGCCCATGGGCGGTGTACCAATCCCAGGCAGTTTTCCGACTTCTCGCTCCAGGAACGGTCGCAAGTCGTCTTGCTTGGCCACCAAACGAACCGTGGCCAGATGATGCTCTCGCTCGCCGAACACCTCGCCCTTGGAATTCATCAAATCCGACACCAGCCGGCAGCGAACCCACGTCAGGTCCTCATCGGTGCGGTCCACGTCGGCTTCAACACGAACCGTCATGGGCCCTTTCATGAGTTTGACCGGCAGGCCAAACGTGACCTCCTCAAACCCAGCGAGGCACGACGATGGATGCAGTAACAAGGAGGCCTGAGCGAACATCTCGAGCGCCATCACACCTGGATGGTAGGGGACACCTTCGATGGCGTGGTCGACAAGGAAGGGGTGATCGGAGGTGGAGAGCGTGCTCTGGGTGGTCAAACGCTGGCCTTCCTCGAACGCCACCACTTTGTCAACGAACGGGAAGCGTGTGGGTTCGGCCATGGCCGCCGCCATCTCACCCGGAAGTTTGAGGGGTGCTTCTCGGAAGGAGGAGAAGCGGTCCATCAAGCCCAGCGAACCGCAACCAAGGACACGACGCTTGCCACCTCGCAACGCTTCGTCGACGAAAATGGCCACACCGTCTTCTACCGCCAAGGTCTCAATGCCGGCTGCGGCGAACACCGCCTCGATAGAACCACGAGTGGCCATGCCGACGTCTCGCCAGCCGGTCCAACCGATGGCGACGCCACGGCCATCGTGCGACGCTGTGAAGCGAGCCATTTCGGCGTCGAGGACCGAGTTGGCCGCCGCGTAATCGGTTTGCCCACCGTTGCCAAATCGACCGGCGACGCTGGTGAAGCAACAGGCAAACGACGGTGCATCACGGCCGGAAGCCTCGACCGCCGACAACAGGGATTGCCATCCGTCGATTTTCACACGGACCACGCGATCAAACACATCGTATCCTTTGTCGGCCACCAGTTTGGAATCCTCGAGACCGGCCCCGTGGACAACACCCGTGATGGAGCGTCCGAGGTTGCTGCCAAGCGTTTCAAGCGCCGCACGGTCCATGACGTCCACCGCATGGTACTGGGCATGGTTTCCTGTTTCCTCAATGGCCTTGAGCGTGAGGTACACGTCTCGACTTCGGGTGAACCGCTGCCAAGCTCGGTTCCATTCCACCATGGTCACCTTGCCGTTGTCGCTCGCTTCAACGAGGCGTTGACGCAGTGCGTTCTTTTCCTCAGCCAGCTGGTCTTCGGACCAGTCAACCCACGCAGCCGTGGATTCGATCAACTGGGAGCGCCCGAGCAACTCAAAGTGCGCGCCTGCACCTTCGCTGGCTCTGGCGACCCCAATCACCGAAGCTGCGGTCACACCTGAACCGCCACCAGAGACCAACCACGTGTCGTCGGCCGTCAAGGGTTGGAGGTCCTCAACCACGTCCTCAGCGAAAGCGACCAAGGCCCACCGACGTCCGTCGCGGTCCAAACCAACCTCGACTTCTCCGCCCAAACCGAACACGTCGTCTTCGATGCGTTGGGCGGCCGCCGTCTCGTCCAGCACGAAGTCGGGATGGAGGTCAAGGGCGCGGCAGCGCAGGTCAGGTCGTTCGAAGGCGTAGGACTTGGTGATGCCTGAAGCCGCACACTGGACGGCATTGAAGCGATCGCCGAGGTTGCCATGACGGCCATCAAGGGAGGTCACCGAGGCCACAAAGCCAGGTGCATCTGCTGGCAAGGCTCCACCAAGTTCCTTGAGCAAACCGAACCAGCCGTGAGCGGCCAGAGCAATCTGAGATGACGGGTAGGAATCTTCGGACCACTGTTCTGAAGCCAACTTCAGTGGGGCCATGTGCACGAGTCCGGCCAGCGTGGTGCCCTCGAGTTGTTCCGCAATCCAGGCGAGATGTTCAGGCTGTTCGGGGTCGGCTCGGTACACCGTGCGTCCACCTTCATCATGGCGGGATGCATCGCGAATACGGCTTTCAAATCCGATACGAACAGCCGAGAGCCCGCGCGCTTCCATGCGCTGACAAAACGCTTCGGCGATGCCCCAGCCGTCATCCGACACCACCACTGTACCTGAAACGGCAAGGGTGGATGGTTCACCCGGACAGGCTTCAATTTCAACCTGCCAGCGACGGGTGCCGGCTTGGTGGGGCGCTGGACGAGCCGTCGCCTCTGCAGAAGTTGATTCGACAGTGCTCGAAGTCGTCTCAACTTCGGCCTCCGAGGTTCCACCTCGCATCTTGACGATGTAAGCGGTAAAATGGTTCAACGTTGGATGGTCAGCCAAAACGAAGTCCTCATCGACAGGGAGGGCGAAGCGGTCACGGATTTCAGCCATGATTTCAGCTTGCTTCACCGTATCAATACCTAACTCGCCCTCGAGGTCCTGGTCCATCTCGATGAAATCGGCAGGATATCCGGTGTGGTCGACCACGACCGAGACGAGCACCTCCTCGATGTCGCTGTGGGAACCCGCCGAAACAACAGGAGCGGAGGAGGTGGTTGGTTCAGGTGCCGGTGGAGCGGCTGGTTCGACAGCAGGAGCCTGTGCGCTGGGGGGCGCTGCAGCAGGTGCAGGAGCTGAGCCGCCACCGTTCATACGCTGAATGTAGCCGATCATGTGGTTCAGCGTCGGATGGTCGGCCAGAACAAAGTCCTCGTCAATGGGGAGGGCGAATTTGTCGCGGATATCGGCCATGATCTCCGCCTGCTTCACCGTGTCGATGCCCAATTCGCCCTCAAGGTCCTGATCGAGTTCAATGAAGTCAGCAGGATACCCCGTGTGTTCAACCACAACTGCCACGACCGTGGCCGTCATTTCAGCGTCGTCAACCACCGGCGCCGCTGAGGGCGCAACGGGTGCAACAGGTGCATCCATGGGTTCAGCCGCCGAAGGCGTGAGTTGGGGAGCAGGAGAGGAGGCTGCTGGCGATGGAGTGACTGGGGCGCCATCACCGGTCATTCGCTGGATGTAGCCAATCATGTGATTGAGGGTTGGATAGTCTGCCAGCACGAAATCTTCGTCCACGGGAAGACCGAACCGTTCACGGATGTCCGCCATGATCTCGGCTTGTTTGACCGTATCAATCCCCAACTCACCTTCGAGGTCTTGATCGAGTTCAACAAAGTCCGCCGGGTAGCCGGTGTGCTTGACCACGACCTCAATGACCGTGCTCACCAGTTCACCGTCCTCAACCACGGAGGCGGAGGGAGCGGCTGGCGCCGGTGCTGCTAGCGTGGGCGGGGCGGTCGTTGGAGCGGGTGAAGGCGCTGGCTTGGGAGCGGGCGCGTCCACCACCGTGGCTTTTCCTTCCCACGCTGCCGTGGCCGGCCATGGTTCGCCTTGAACGCCGCCGTGGAGGTTGTCGTCACCGTTCACGTAGGCCACGAGTTTGTTCTGAAGCACCCGCATGACGACATCGTCGGTTCCGGCGAGCCCTCGGGCCCACGCCAGTAACTTTGCACCGTTGATGCGGTCGCCCTCGACTGGCCATCGACGCATAAGCGAGAGTGCAATTTGCGAGCCAAACCCTGCGGCAAACCGCAAACCGTACTGCAATTCGGGGTAGTCGCCGCCCGTCGAGAGGTTAAGGTCGCCCAATTCGGGGTCCTTCTCCTTGTGGTTGGCGATGGGAGGAATCCTTCCGGTCTTCAAACCGTAAAACATGCTGGCATCTTCAATGCCGACGGCCATCGGGTGGCCTGTGAAGCCCTTGGTGTTGGCAATCACGAGCTTGTTGGTCGAATCGCCGAAGGTGTCGCGAAGCGCCTTGACTTCCGATTGGGCCGAACCGCCTCGAGCCGGCGTGTAGGTTTCGTGGGAGAAGAACACGGTGTTGGGGGCCATGGCGTGGCGGTCAAGGCCCCAACGTCGTTCCATGTCGGTGATGAATCCGTTGACGACTTGGCCCACGTGCTCAACGTCAAGGCGCGTGCCGTGGTAGGCGGAATTCGCCGTGGTCGAACCCAGCACTTCTGCAATGGGTTGGACGCCGCGCTGCTGCGCTTCGGAATGGCGTTCAACCACAAAGGCGGCGGCGCCCATGCCGAGAATCAAGCCGTTGCGGCGGCGGTCAAACGGCAGCGCCGTTTCTTCAACGACGTTGTGCGAGGCCGCTGCACCCGAGGCGGCAAAGCCGCCGGCGATCCACTCCCACAGGTCGTCGCCCGTGACATCGTCACCGCTGATGATAACCACGCGGTCCACACGTCCAGCGTCGAGCCAATCCTCCGCCACGCCAAAGGCCGCCGTGGCCGAGGCACAGGCGAGGTTAATCGTGGTGTTTGGCCCACGAATGCCCGTGTATTGAGCAAATTGAGAATGTCCCATGTTGAGGGTTTGGAAGAGGTAGCGACGATCGAAACGACCCTCGCCGTCATCGCCGTCGGTCTTGGCGTGCTTGATGCCCATTTGAAGGCCCGGGAAACACGACGAGAACACGATGCCCGTCCGCTCACGCTGCACCTGAGGAACCTGCCAGTTTCGAATCAAACGAAGGCCACCTTTGCCGACCTGCTCAACCGGTGTGAGCGGGATGCCCGCATCGCGCAGGGCCAGCAACCCAGCGGCCACGGCCAATTGGGTGCTGATGTCCCATGCAAGAATGGCCTTGGGGTCAATGCCGAATTCTTCGGCCAAATCGAAAGCACCCTTCAGCCCAGCGAGCTGAGGAATGTCACCAAACACCTTGGCTTGGTCCATGTTCACCGAGCCGTCTCGGCCCTTGATGAGCCGGACGATGTTCTTGTCCAACAGACGCTGTTTGTATTCATCCGACACTTCACTGATGCACGTCTCCCCGCGAACGAGTTTCTCAAACGCATCCTCGGAAAACACACGATCCATGCCAGGCAAGCCCAGGGAGATACCCGTGACCACGTACGGATCTACATCTCGCCTCGAAGTCGTCTGGAGGGCGGGAACGGTCTGGACGGGCGCCGCCTTGAGCGAAGCCGGCGAGGCCACCGAGGTCATGGGTGCCCAGGCCGGAGGTGGAGCGGACACCCAGCGGTTCAAGTCGCCCGCTGTAATGGCACTGGATGCATCGTATTCGGTGTCGGTCGTGGCCTCGGCAGCGATGGTAGCCACGACGCTCTGCACCTGCTGTGGGGAGAGGCCGAGCCCGTCGGTCAGCGAGACGTGCCCGTGGCAGAAGGAAGCTGGATAGCCGCTGTAGGCGGCGATGCGGTCGCCCACATAGGCACGAATGGCCCGGTCGCGGGCATAATCCGAATCCAACGGACCGGTTTGGACAACGGTGGCAGCAGGCGCTGCATGGGTCGTGACGGCCGGTGCGGCCGCACCGCTGCCTGGAAGGGGGCGGGCACGGACACGCAGCGATTCAAGTTCGGCCGTGCTAGCCGCAGGTGCCGGTGAGGAAGCAGAGCGCGCCTCAATCGGGCCGGCCTTGAACCCGTCCTGCAGTGCATCCGAATCCAACGATGGCCAGACAGGTGGGCGTCCGGCAAGGGCCAGCGCACCGATGGCGGTCAGCAGGCTTGCAATGCCGCCTTGTTTGGGGTGGTTCGTCATCACGGGGACGTGGGGTTTGCCCTCGAGAATCTGCATGGCAAACATGGTCAACGCACGCTTGGGGCCGACTTCGACAAAGACGCGGCCGCCTGCGTCGTACATGGTTTCGACCTGTTTGGTCCACTCGACCGAAGAGGCCATTTGTGGCGCGAGTTGTTCCAAAATCGCCGCTTTGGAATCAGCCCCTTGCATGGGGTAGAAGGTACCGTCAACGTTGGCGGTGATGGGGACCGATGGCCATCGAATCTCCAAACCTTCCAAAAACCGGCGAAGGGGTTCGTTGGCTGGAGCAACAATTCTGGAGTGGAACGCATGTGAGGTGGCCAGGGCCACGCAGGAGAAGCCCTGCTCCTCAAAGCTCGCCATCGCTGCCTTGACCGGCGCTGTTTCACCGGCGATGACCGTCATCTTGGGCGAGTTCTTGTTGGCTGCAATCACGTAGCCTTCCGTCGCCTCAAGGACGGCTTCAACGACTGCATACGGCGCAGTGACACTGGCCATCAGGCCTTTGTCATCGATTTCTACGGCGCCCATCTCCGTCCCCCGAGCAGCCGCAGCACGAAGTGCACCGTCCATGTCGAGGATGCCGGAGGACATCAGGGCAGCGTATTCGCCGAGGGAATGACCGGCGACCATGTCGGGTGTGTGGCCGAAGGAGCCAAGCGTTCGTTCAATGGCCAAATCCGCCGTGAGCATGGCAGGTTGTGTGTACTCTGTTTGCTTGAGTTTGTGCTCCGCTTCCTTGAGTTCGTCCTTGGTCAACGAGGAACGAAGGACGAATCCAGAGAGCGTTTCACCGCCCAGAACATCGACCATCGTCTCATCCGCTTGTCGCCAAACCTCTGCTGGAGCGGTGAAGCGTTGAACCAAATCGGCCGTCATGCCGACGTATTGACTGCCTTGACCTGGGTACATGTGGACGGTTTTCGCTTCGGCCGGCATGGCGGGCTGATCGGTAATCAGAACGCCTTGGGCTTGCAAAAAGCCCCACTTCTCTGCGTCGAGCATCGTTTGACCCGCCAGCGTTTGCCGCTTGGCAAATTCAGCCCACGACGTCGCCACCAGGGCCATCCTGAACGGCGCCTGCGGATCGAAGGATGCGCTGGCTTGCTGGAGCGCCTCCGAAAGGCGGCGACCTCGGGGTTCGTCATCGAACAATGGCCCTTCGAAGGAAACGGCGGTCACGGCCGCCTGCAAGGCGTTGAGCGAGGGCGCAGACAACAGCAGCACGCCGCCCTCCACCGCCTTGAGTTCATCATGGGTCATGGTGGCTGGAAGGGTGCCGTCAAAGATGGACAGGGCAGAAACAGGCCCTCGGCCACTGTAGGCGGCCCATCGAGCATCCCACTCCGCCGCCATGGGTGCGTGGTAGTCCGGTTCGTAGCCTTCCAGAGCGATGTGGAAGTTTGTACCACCAAAGCCGAAGGCCGAGACACCGGCACGGCGTGGGTGCGAGGAAGGGCGAGGCCATTCAAGAGGAGCGGTGGGGACGAAGAACGGAATGTTGGACCAATCAACCGTTGGGTTGGGTGTTTCGAAGTTCGCACTGGGAGGGATGGTTCGGTGGTGCAAGGCCATGACCGATTTCATGATGCCAGCGATGCCGGCTGCTGCCTTGAGGTGTCCAATTTGGGATTTGATGGAGCCCACGGCCACGTTGCCAGCGCCTTCGACACCGGTCCACAACCGAGAGAGCGTGGACAGTTCCGTGGCATCGCCCACTTTGGTGGATGTGCCGTGGGCTTCTACGAGTTCCACGCTGGAGGCATCGTACCCTGCCTGGTTGTAGGCACGGGCAATCGCCTGAATTTGCCCTCGCTGACTGGGCGCCGTGATGCCCTTCCCTCGTCCGTCGGACGAGCCGCCAATGCCCCGGATAACGCTGTAGATTTCGTCGCTATCTCGCATGGCATCACTCAGGCGCTTGAGCACAAGCACGCCGGCGCCCTCGCCCATGACGAACCCGTTGGCACGAGCATCGAACGGCGAGGAGTGCGTTGGCGAAAGTGCGCCGATCGCCGAGAATTTGGCAAAGGTCGCCGGGTCCATCGTCCGGTCCGAAGCACCGGCGAGCATGACGTCGACCTGGCGGGTTTGGAGAAGACGGCACGCATCCAAGACAGCAGCCATCGACGAAGCGCAGGCCGCATCCATGGCGTGGTTTGGGCCCTGCAAGTCGAGCAGGTTGGCCACTCGACCAGAAACGACGTTGGCCAGTTCACCGGGCATCGTGTCTTCATCGATTCGAGGGGTGCCTTCCGTCATCGCCTCGGCGAACGCTTCCGCCTGGTCGTCCGTAAGCCCGTGCGCCTTGGCCATGGCACCGGTGTGATGCGACCACACGCGCAGATTGGACAAGTTCCTGTTTTCGCCGCCCAGCGCGTTGGCAAAGACAACACCGGTTCGGGTTCGGTCGATGTCGCTGGTTTCACCATCGTACCCTGCATGCTCAATGGCATCGGCCGAGACGGTCACGGCCCAGAGTTGGCACGGGTCGATTTGTGGAAGCGTGCCGGGCGGTTGCCGCCAACGCCGCCAATCAAACTCCGCATCGCTGACCACCGCACCGATCTTGGCATAGGAATACCCCTCGGTGTGGGCACCCGGTCCACCTTCTTTCCAAAAATGGTCAACCGGCCCGGGCCAGCGGCCCTCGGGCAGGGTTCGAATGCTGACCTTAGCGTCCAAGATGTTCTGCCAAAAGGCATTGATGTCATGCGCATCGGGCATCAGCGCCCCGAGGCCAATCACCGCAATCGGTTCAAAGGGCCCCTGGTCAATTCCTTCGCAAGGTTTGCCGTCTTCGGTTGTCAACGTCATGGTCTCACCTCAGTTCATGATGCTCTCTGGCACCATCGTGATCGAATACCCCGCATCGACGTAGATGCATTGGCCGGTGACACCGGCGGCGAGGGGGCTGGCGAGCCAGAGCGTGGCACCTGCGACATCATCCTGACTGACGTTTCTTCGCAGCGGCGCATTGGCCTCAACATGGTCGAGGATGCGGTCAAATCCAGGAATGCCACTGGCGGCGATGGTCCGAATGGGACCCGATGAGATGGCGTTTACGCGGTGGCCTTCTGGGCCGAGGTGACAGGCCAATTCACGGGTCCAGCACTCGAGGGCAGCCTTGGCCATGGACATGATGCCGTAGCTGGGGACAAAGCGATTGGAGGCAGCGTAGGTCAGCGTGATGGTGGACGAGCCCGGATTGAGGTAGGGCAGGGCATGCTTGAGGCATCGTTGCAGTGAATTGGCTGAAATGGTCATCGCCGTGTTGATGTCCTCGTCCTCGACAAACAAGACCGGTCGGTCAAAGCAGGCCCGAGGGGCAAAGCCGATGGCGTGAACCAGAATGTCGGCTTTTTTGCCGGGGTGTTCGGCGGCAAAAGCCGTGAAGAATTCCTGCGTCGTTGCGTCCGAAGCAACGTCGAGCGGATAGAATCCTCCGATGGCAGGAAGTTGGTCCTTGAGCTTGAACACACGGCTCATGAATCGCTTCTGGTACCCCAAATACAGGGTTACCCCGGCAGCAGCCAACTGCTTGCAAATCGCCCAAGCGATCGAATCTTCACTGGCAACGCCAAACACAAAGGCCGTTTTCCCTTCTAGACCGAGCATGAAAAACCTCCGTGGGGATTAGGTGTAGTGCGCTACACCAAGCCTTTGAGTGTTCCTCATGAAATCGTGTCACATCGGCCGAGTTGAGGCGTAGAGCCGGACGGCCAAATTCGACCTCAGAGGTCGGCGAAAACATCGTCGAACTCATCCTCTTCGTCATCGGAGAACAAATCGTCCAGTTCGGAGAAATCAAACTCCTCGTCCTCGTCCTCATCGTCCTCATCATCCTCAAGTTCAACCGGTGGGACGTAGGTCGGTTGGGCGTTGGCACGACGACGGAGCGTTCGAGCGAGCGCAACAACGAAAATCAAGCCGAACAAGACCGCTGCACCAATGCTACCGTACATGACGAGGGTGTCCTTGTCCACTTCCTCCAAGCCACCACCCAAGCCACCGGCTGCAGCGCTGGCTTCGAGTTGGAGCGAGATGCTGGTTTCACTGACGGGGGCCTTGTCATCGTTTTCGCTCTGAGCCTGGAAGGTGACTTGGTAGCGAGCGTCGTCAAGGATTTCGGACGGGGCTCGGACGGACAATTCCCTGACCGTTGAGACGCCGTCCTCTGCCACGTCCTCCGCTACAAAGGTGCCACCTGGGAAGGAGAAGCCGACCTCTTCCAACTCAGCAGCGTTGGTGATGGACACTCGAATTTTGTCCTCATCGTTGCCGTTGTTCTGGAACTGGAAGCTGATTTTCACCTCATCGCCCTCGGCCATGGTGCGGGTGCTTTTGTCCGAAACATCGAGATCAACCATGCCGAAGGTGGCGATGTTCAGATCGCCGCTCACGGAGGCATTGGAGGCGAGGGCTTCGGGCCAATCCAACATGCCGACGTTGGTGACCGTGGCTGAAAGGGTGAAGTCGTAGGAGAGTGAAGCAGAAAGGCGGGTTTGGCCGGAGAAGGTGACCGTGAAGTCCTCTTCCTCATCGGGGCCAAGCGTGAAGGTGTCCTCCTCCAACATCATGTCGACTTCGAGGCCGTCCCATTCCTTCTCGACGCTGATGGTTTCCTCAAACGATGAGGGGTTCTTGACCGTGCAAGTGATTTCAACCACGGGGTCGTTGAGGGGGTGGACATCGAGTTCCGGTTGCTTGTCATCACAATCGATTTCGACACCCGGTGCCGTTGGTGTCTGCGCAGCGGCAACCGGGAGGAGGCAACACAGCAACAACGCTGTGAGCAGCGAACCAAATCGGCGTCGCATCAACATCTCCCTCCTGCCCTTACGTGGTGATTCTCTTTCATGAATGTGATGGGGCGTTGAGGTGAAGAAGATGGCGTTCCCCTTCCACCTTCATTCACCATACACCGAAGTTGGCAATTCGCTGTGGGTGTTCCACATGACCTCTTCGTCCACGCCGGCCTCGAGCAATTGTTGTGTTCGCTTTGGCACGGTTTTGGGCCCGAGGACAGCGCCTGGTCGCCGAGGGTCGTCCATGTAGTCGGTCTCGAGGAAAAAACCGTGTTTGGCTTTCGTGTGCGTCTCCACCAACCGGTCAAGCGCTCCCTTCCCGCACAACACACTGGGCGTGAGGCCGTGTGTGTTCTCCGTTCGCACATCCGGTGGCGAAAAGTGGCGAACGAGTTTTTTCAGATCCATGCCCTGGCGAAGCGCTCGCTTGGCAAGGTCGGGGTAGGTGTCCTCACTCTCCCCTTCCACGTGCAGTTGCAAGGGAATGCCTTCTTGGGCGGCAAGGTGCATGGTTTCATCCAGCAATTCATTGGAAAGGTCCCAGATTTCATCGGATACAGGCCAGTGGGGCCTTCCGACTTCGCCGATGGCGTGAGCGTGCCCTTCGTGAACCAACGCAAGGGCGGCCTCAATGCTGTGGCGGTAATTCTCGACCGCTCGCTGCTTTCCAGCAGCACCCTCATCGCCGACCCACCGCTCGAACTGATGAGCAAAGGCCGCTGGGTGAGGGCCAAGCACCACACGAACGCCCAAGCCAACCTCATCTCGAACCGACTGCGCCATGGCGACGGTGTCCCTGTACGCCGCTTCATGACCGGCCAGCGATTCAGGCGGCGCAGTGAAATCAGGGCAATGAACCAGCACGATGTCGGTTCCGCCAACCCGTTGGAATGCGCGAGCCGCATCCAGAAACAGCCCTCGGCGGTTGAGGTGGAAATGGTTGTCCAAAATCGGACCGTCGTAGACCATGCGAGCCCCTCAAATTCGTTGCACGAACCATCCTTGGTCGGCGAACACGCCTTTCCAGTAGACGGCGGCCATCGCGACCATGTTGGGGTGTCGAGCGTCGGCGACGACACACTTTCCATTGGGCCAAATCTGAACGGTCAAACTGTGGCGCGTATCGGTCAACGTGGTGCATCCCAGGCGAGCATCGTATTCAGCTGAGCCCGAAGGAAGCGAGGCCGGAATGGCTTCGAGGTTGACGGACTGCTCAAACTGGAACGAGACAACAACGGGGCCCATTTCGGCGACCAAGCCACTGTCGTCCATGCCCATGCGGAGCAGCAGTTCCTTGGCAGCAGCGCGAGCCGCTTCAACGCGGTGGGTGCCGTGAACAACGATGCGCCCCTCTTCGTCGATGACGAGGGTGGCTCGTGGTCGCTCCATCGCTTTGATCACCACACCGCTGTTGCGTTGACCGCCAACCTCAGCGACCACACGGTCGTGGTCGAGGGGTGTCGGGCAAACAAAGCGAACGAGTTGATTTTCAACGCGGACATCGATGCTTCCGGTCGCCATCTCACTCTTCCTCCGTGTGAGTGGAGGTGGTGGCTGTTGATGAAATCTCCTCCACCGTCCTGTTTGCATCCAGCGCCTTCATCATGGCCGCTGCGTGAGGCTGGTGAACCACGAGCAGCAGGGTGGCGTCATCGCCAAGGTCGGAACGAAGCGAGGCGAGGGCGCCGCGCACACGCGCAGCGTAGCGCCCATTGCGTCGGTTGGCGAGAGCGGGCGTGCTCAACCACTCGGAGAGCTCCCACCAAGCAGCGGCCAACACGCTCGCTGTCGAATAGTCCACGGATTGGCCCTTGGGCGGGGGTTGAGCGTTGAACAGATGTTGCTTGACGCTCTTTTTCCATCGCTTCCCCACACGTACCATGCCCAGTAATTTTCGCCAGTGCGAGACGGCTCTTGCTTCCTGCGTCAAGTAATCGCCCCAGTCCTCATCATCCGCCAAGGGTTCGATGAAGAAGACCGCCCGACCGTGGCGGTCGGCGTTTCGTTGAAGCCGCCGGGGTTCCGGGTCGGGGAAACGACCGCCCTGAAGGCCTTCGAGCGTCTCGATGCCTTCGATGTATTTGCCGAAGGCCCCGCCGGAGAGCAGCGCGTGCGTGAGGTTGATGCCTTGCGATTCCGCTTCATCGGCTTCTTCCTGAATCCACAGGTCCACGACATCGGGCGATTCAAGCAGCGCCAAACCGTGCCAGGTCGCCCGTGGTCGCATGGCGTTGGGGTACACCACCGTTGGCATCGTCCCGTGAACGATGACGCGTCCACCGTCAGGGTCCTCCCAGACCGTATCGGTCCACAACGAGGACATGCAAGGGCCTCACTGGTTGTTGACCCAGTCCTGAAGGGACTCTACGTTCCATCCTTGGTCGAAGTAGCCTTGGATTTCTTCTTGGGTCCACTGCGGGAACTGCTGCATGGCTCGTGCCATTTCCGGGTCAACATCGGCAGGAATCTGGGCAAGGACCTTCGTCTCGCCGTAGCCCTCGTCCTCGTCCTCCTCCTCGTATTCATCATCGAGCATGGAGGCGCCGCCTCCTCGACGGGCGAGCACGAAGACCAATGTGCCGAGGACGCCGATGACAGCGACCAAGATGATCACGATGAGCAACAAGTTGCCCCCGTCCTCTTCGGCCTGAACCTTGACGTTGAACACATCAGCCCACTGGCCTTGGGAGCCATCGTAGATGCTTTCGCTGGAGCCGTTGAGGCTGATGGTGTAGTACATGCCCGTGGTTTGAGCGGCAAACGGGGCGAGGGTGACTTCCACCCAATCGCTGACCTCTTGGATGCCCAGTTCAGGAGTGGAGATCGTGTCTTCAACCACCGGGGTACCGCCATCGGTCACCGACTTAATGACCAAATCGGCCACACCGGCCATCGAACCGGTGTTCTTGACCTTGATGCGGAGTTTCATGCTCTCACCAACACGTGGGTCATCGCTCAGGAGCACGTCCTGAATCTCGAACGTGGCCTTCTCTTCAATGAAGGTGTATTCGGACTTGTGCTGGGCTTGACCAGAGAAGATAGGCAGCACGCTGCCGTCCTCTTGCGCTCCACCGCCCAATCGAACGGTTGAACCCGCGGAATCAGCACCTGAAATCCAGAACACGACCGTGGGCTGGTTGGCTTCGTTGACCTCAGCGTCAAAGACACGTGGCTCGTTGTCGGACAGGGGCCACAGGTCGAGGCAGGTCGCCGTTGCCAAGTAGCCACCGCTGAGGGTGCTCAGCGACAAGGTGGCTGAGGAGGGTTCAAATCCGAAGTATTCAGCGTATTCGGACCACGGCGTGTAGTCGATGGTGTTGCTGTAGAACATCCAGTTGACCCGGAGGTCGCCGGGGAACATGGCTTCCTGCTCCTTGATTTGGGCCTGAATGTCAACGCAATGGTAGTTGGCCGTGGACAGAGTGTTGGCGATGATACGGTCGTTTGCACCGGCCGGTAGGGCGCCCTTCTCGGCGAGCCACGTGTTGGGCAACACCTCGGGCGGTGTTCGGTCAACCTTCAGCGTGAACTCACCGCAACCGTAGGACGTCGACGTGGCGCAAAGCGCTGCCGTGAAGTCTTCAGCACCATCGGGCAGGTTGATCAGCTTGTATGTGTAGGTGTATTCGTTGGTGAACACCGGGGCTGTGATGTTGATGTCAAACACGCCGCCGGTGAAGGTGTGCGTGACGACTTCACCGGGTGTAGCGATGTAGCCCTTGTTGAAATCCTCTGCAGCGTCCTCACGGGTGATCTCCAGCGTCAATTCAACTTCAGGGTTGATGTAGACGCTGTCAAAGATACCCTCGCGGAAGGCGAACTGACCGGTGAACTGCACCGTGTCGCCGGCAAAGATGAACCCTTGGCGAACGTCGCTGGTGAACGGTGCACTGGCGTCTTCAAACATCGGGGTGACCATGAGGTTGTTCACCTCGTCGGTACGGAAGTCGAGTTGAATGCCGTCGCTGTATCGCCAAATCTGGATGTAGCGGCCTGGGACACCCGAGAGCATCGTGTAGAGCGGGTTGTCAAGATCCTGCATTTGCAACTTGGGCTCGATGTCCTTGCCGTCAAGACCAACGATGCCCCAATCAATTCGAATCGGGATGTTCAGAATGAAGTCGGATTCGAAGGGATCGATGAGGGCCGTGTTGTCCATGGT
>CAXRAL010000076.1:0-3123 GCA_964228815.1 Candidatus Poseidoniaceae archaeon | reverse complement strand
TGTCGCACACCGGTTAACGCAGCTTCGTCAGCGCTTGGAGACCCAACCCTTGCCCGACGATGCGGCCCCAACCTCTGCTTTTGTGGGGGTTGAAGACGACGGCACGCCCGTCTGGAGCCAGGTTCTGGATGAACAGCGAGGGCGTGCTTCAGCGTCCCTGACGGCCGACCTTGCACCGCCTGAGGAGGATGAACTCCACCACCCGACCCGCGTCCTCAACTTCGCACCTTCATGGCCCAAACGCATGCCTTGGTCGTCGTCTTCCACGTTCAAGCAATGGTTTGTCACCGAAGAAAACCTCGACGCCACGCACTGTTGTGAGCATGTCATCGACCGCCCAGCTCACGGCCTCAATCCGCTGATGGTGGTGGCCACCAGAGAAGCAGGCTGCTCTCATTTGCTCCATGCCACCGGACAGGCCCTGCTCCGTCGAGAGGAAGGTCATGTGTTGTGGTTGACGGCGGCGGATGCTTCAACCGTGGATGGACTCGAAGCCGAGTGGCAGGAAGGGTTGATCGGTGCTTCTGCCGTGTTGGTGGATGATGTTGATGCGTTCGCTCACCACGAAGTATGGCAACACCAACTTGGGTTGCTTCTCGACCACGCCTTGAACCTCGGCGTTCAGGTGGTCGTCGGCAGCCATCAGGCTGTGGAGACATTCCCTTCATGCCGCCTCAAAGAGGTGCTTCGCCAAGCCTCCATGACGGTGCTATCAGCACCGGGAGCGGCATCGTTGATGGCGTTCGGCCGCTGGCGGTGCACGCAGCGTAACCTGCTCGTCTCTGACCACCACCTCGCTCAACTCACCCGAATGGAACCATCAGGATGGCGGGCCATGGAACACCGTCTTGAGCGCCTTTCCATGGCGTTCGAACAGGGGGCTGTCCTCCTCGACCACGACGATGCCACCGCCTTGGTGCAAGGCCAACAACCGGCCCAAGTTGCGCATGAAGAGCAGCAGCGGGTTGACGATTTGGCGGCCCAGTTGGTTGGCGAGGCCATGGACAGTGTCTACACCACCATGGACATCGGTGGCGTTGACCTTCATAGCCCCCTTGAGGCCTGGCCTGAGGACGATTACGCTCCACCGTCGTGGCCAGAAGAACAACTTGGTGCCAGCAGCGCAGCCTTGGAACGTCGCCTTCGAGCGGCGGTGGATCCGGTGGAACCTAGCCGACCATCGGTGCTCGATGTCAACGAACGCGAGAAGTACATCGTCCGAGCCAACGACCCCCTGCAGGGCGGCGATCTCGGGCGTGCCGTTGACGTCTTGGTTGATTTGGACGCAACCATCGATGAGCGGATGAACGCTTCAACCACCTCAGCGGTGGCTTCCTCGCTTGAACTTCAACATCTCGAGGAACGCATGGTCGTTCTCGCCCAGCGGGCTGTTGAAGCCGATATTGACGAACTCATCACCATTGCCGACGAGTTACGAGAGCTGGAGGAACGGCTGGTTGAACTTGACCCAGACCGTGCCCCGTTGCCTCCCTTTGAGGACGCATCCTCCGAACGTCAGAGGTCGCCCAAGCGAAGAAAACCAGGCAGGCGGCGAGCATCAGCTGATGCAGAAGAGACCGGTTCACTTGACACCTACGAGCCCGATAGCGAATGGAACATCGACGGAACGGGCATTGAAGCCAGCGACCTTCTCGAGGAAGAAACAGCAGGTCGTGTTGTTCATCTCGCTCGCCTTCACCCACGCACCGTGTTGGTGGGTGAGGAAGAATGAGGGCGCCCTGGTGGATGGAAGGCGTTCATTTCTCCTGTCAGGCCAACTGCGGCAAATGCTGCGATGAGCCGGGAGGCATCGTGTACTTGTCCCCGGATGACGCTCAGCGGTTGGCCGATCACGCCGGTCTCCCGGTAGAAGCATGGCTTGAGCGAGACACTCGGCAAACCTACGACGGGCGATACGTGCTCAAAAGCAGGGAAGATGATGGGATTTGCATCCACTTGAACGATCGAAAACAGTGCAACATCTACGAGGTGAGGCCCCAGCAATGCCGAGCGTTCCCGTGGTGGGGAGAGAACCTTGCGACGGCCTCCGCCTGGAAGAAGGTCAAAGCCACCTGCCCTGGCATTGATGCCGAAGACGCATTGCTGATCGACGGGCAAACCATCCGCTTGAACATCTTCGCCGACCGAACCTCCACGAAGGGCTTCCGTTCATGGCCGCCGAGCAAACGACGATGGAAACGATAGGCTGCGACGGTGTATTTGGCCACACCGTTTTTTGCTCTGTTCGCATCCAAGAGCCGCATTTATACCGAACATGGATGTCGGCTGGTGCGAGGCACTCGAGATGGCGCAAGATGAACCCATGTTCACCGTACATGCATCTCACCTCAACACCGGCCTTCGAGGCGTCCCTGTCGGCACTTGTCGAACGTCCTTCGTGACGCCGACCGAGGGTGTTCATTACTGCGGCTACCCCATCGCCGAACTTGCACACTTCCCTCCCGAAGACGTCGTCTACTTGCTGTTCAACAAGGAATTGCCCACGCCAGAGCAATCCAAGGCCTTCAAGGCCGACATGAGCGCTCGTGGCGCCGTGCCCGACAGCGTTGCGGCCGTGTTCCACACGCTTCCAACCGACGGCCATCCCATGGACTGGCTGAGTGTAGGTATCCACACCCTCGGCATGCTTGACACCACGGGCGACTGGAAAGAGGACGCCCTCAACCTCATCGCTCGCATGCCTCGTTTGATGGGCCTTCTGTTCCGAATTCGTGAAGGCCGTGGTGAAAACATACCCGACGACGACACCAGCCTGAGCATGGTCCAGCGCTTCGTACGCACCCTCGAGATGGAGGGCGTTGATGACGACCTGATGGAACAAATTCTCGCCACCTACCTCGTGCTCCACATGGACCACGGTGGCGGCAACCTGTCGACGTTCACCGGCAAAGCCATCGCTTCGGGCCACGCTACGGTCTTCGCATCGATTGCCGGTGCCATGAACGCCCTCTCCGGCCCGCTTCACGGCCGAGCCAACCAATCCTGCCTCGAATTTGTCCTTCGCATCGGCACCAGCGACCCCGCTGAAGTCGAGGCTTTTGTCCGAGGTGAACTGGCAGCCAAGCGCCCAGTCTTCGGTTTCGGCCATGCTGTCTTGCGTGC
>CAXRAL010000075.1:0-15461 GCA_964228815.1 Candidatus Poseidoniaceae archaeon | reverse complement strand
GACACGCCAGGTGTCGTCACCTGGGGCCACAACGGTCAATCCTTTACCATCGAGAAAATCATTCAGCCGTCGTCCTCTTGACCGCACAACCGACGGCGGCCGCATCGCATGTGACCGTCGGAAACAGGTCTTGATAACCACACAGGAGAAGACGGAAGCATGCCTGAAGGGCCCGAAATCCGGCGAGCGGCCGACCGTATCGGCAAAGCACTCGTCGGCAAGGTCATTGAAGACGGCAATTGGCCGTTCCCGACCCTGCAGCAGGCCGACTCCCTCATTCTCGGCTATGAAGTCCTCAGCGTCACCAGCCGCGCCAAAGCCATGCTGATTCGCTTCAGCAGCGGCTGGACCATGTACAGCCACAACCAGCTCTACGGGCGCTGGACGGTTCATCTGAAAACCACCGACCCTCGCTCAAACCGATCACTTCGAGCCGAATTTCTCACCGACAAGCACGCCGTGCGGCTGTGGTCCGCCCCTGACAGTGTGCTCGTGCCTACGCCGGAGGACAACGCCCACCCTTTCCTCGCTCGGCTTGGTCCCGATGTATTGGACGAAGACATCACCGCAGAGGACCTGCTCACGCACCTGAAATCAAAGGGCATACACCGAAAGAAAGGGGCGACGCTGATGCTCGACCAGCGAAGTTTCGCCGGTCTGGGCAACTACCTGCGCTCTGAGATTCTCCACGCTGCAGGCGTCCATCCCGACGACCGACCGTGCGACCTTGACGAGACGACCCTCAAACGCTGGGCAGACTGCATCAAGTCGGTCACCGTCAAAGCCTACGAGCACGGGGGCATCACGGTCGACCTTGACGTGGCGGAAGCCAGCAAAGCACGCGGTGAGCCCCGTCGAATGTGGCGCCACGCCGTGTTCTGTCGCAACGACCGGCCCTGCTTGACCTGCGGCGATTTGGTCCTACGTGTCCGCTACGCCGGTCGCCGGCTCGACTATTGCCCCACATGTCAGCCCGCCCGCCGTGGTTCATGACCACGAGCGAAGGTCGCCCTCTGAGGGTGGCCGTACTTCCTCGCCCTTGAGCAAGGTAGAACGCACGTGTTCGAAAGTGGCAGCGTCCAGCGCTTTCTCCTCGTCGGCCCGCCGTGCCACGTTCTTCATGGCGATGGCCATCCGGTGATTACCTTTGAACGAGGGTCCGTGTCGGTTCAGATAAGCCCAGTACAGGCGAGTCATTGGGCATGTCTTCTTGTGATGGAACTGACACGACTTGCAGTGGTCGCTCATCCGATTGATGTAGGCTGAACCGGCCACGTAGGGCTTGGTCATCATCGCCGTTCCCAGCGCAAAGGTCCCCATGCCGAGCACGTTGGGCTCCACCACCCAGTCGTACGCATCGATGAATGCAGCGTGAAACCAATCCGTCAGCTCGCGGGGGTTCACATCGAGCAGGTTGGCGATGTTGCTGAGCACCATGAGCCGGGGAATGTGATGCGTCCAGCCGTCCTCCATGACCGATTCAACCGACGCATCGAGGCAGCGCAGCCCGCTGGTTGTGCCCCAGTAGGCCTGCGGCAGAGGATTGGCCTGCAAGAGATGATTGGGATGCGGCTCCTCGTCGTGTGAGGCAAAACCTTCCCAGCCGGCGCCACGGACACCGCTTGTTCGGTCAACTTCGAGGGTACGGAATCCGTCCGTAACCTCGTGAATGTGGCGTACGTACTCACGCCAGATCATCTGCCGAACAAAGCCCTCCACGCTGTTGAGCGGGGCCTCACTGGTCAAGGCAGCATCCACCACCCGAGCGGGCATCACACGATGCAGGTTGACAAGCGTCGCCAGACGTGAATGAAAGAGCCCCCGGCTCTTTTCTGACATCGCATCTTCGTAGGTCCCAAAGTTGGGCAGGCACGCCACGGCAAAGGACAGGGCCTGAGCAACATCGTCTGCACTGGTGGGTTGCATGGAGAGGTCAACGCTTCCGGGATGATGGCCGTAGTGGGTTTGGACAAGGGCTTCCACCTCAGCGTCGATCTCATCGCAGGCAAACACGGGTGCATCCGGGGCGGGAGGATCGCCTTTCCACGGGAACCGGTTCTCAGCGTCAAAGCTGTACTTCCCTCCCATCGGTTTTCCACCCACCATCATCCAACCTGTGGACTGGCGTACTTTTCTATAGAAGGCATCCATGCGAAAGGGAGGTTCGGTGCCGACGCTCTCAACGAACCACGAACGGGGTGTGAGCCACCCGGGGTGATCGTGAAGCACCAAACGGCCGTCCTCTTCGAAGGGAGCAAGCTCCAACCGGAGTTCCCGCTCGGCTGCCCGAACACCGTGGATGGTCCCAAGGCTGCCGCTCAATTCGGAGAGAGCTTGGGCGTAGGTCAGCCGGCTGATGACATACAAGACCGGGTATCCAGCCGCCTGCAATTCAAGTGCAAAATGCCGCTGATTGGACAACAACACACCCAATTTTTGCTGGTGGTAGGGGCGACGTTGCGCTTTGTGTGAGGATTCAATGAGGACCACGCCAACCTTCCCTTGAAGGTCGAGGGCATTGAGGAACGCGATGTTGAGTTGGTCGTAGGCCAGCCACACCCATGTGTCCACCGTCTCTACATCAACCGGGAGCATGGCTTCTCCAAACGACCCCGACATCTCTGAAGCCAACACGAGCCCCGAGTTGCCTGAAACCATCATTTGGGCCATGGCCGAACATGGGCATGACGGGGATAAAGGGATGCTTCTTCCCACTCAGTAGTGAACCGTCAACTTCCGAGGTTGGAGGTCTTCCTCGATGTGCGCCCGCATCGCTGCGACCTCCATCGAAGCGCCCCGCATGGTCGTCACAAAGGGGATGTTGAGTTCCACCGCCAAGCGTCGCATCATGTTGCCGTCCCGAACCGCACCGCCCGACACCGTTGGCACGTTGACAATGAAGCTGACCTTCCCTTGGCGCATCAAATCGAGCGCATCGGGGTGCTGACCTTCGGCGATACGGTAGACGGTGGTGACCGGTACATCGAGTCTTCGAAGCGCATCGGCTGTTCCTCCGGTGGCGTACAGGGTGAAGCCGATGTTGACGAGTTCCTGTGCAACCGGGACCAGGTTTTCTTTGTCCTCGTCTCGGACCGTCAAGTACGCACCGCCTTCGGTTGCGACGGGCACCTCGGTGGCCAATCTGGCCTTGAGGTAGGCGAGGTCGGCCCGTTCGTCCGAACCGTAGACCTCGCCCGTCGACTTCATTTCAGGACCGGGGGCAGGATCCAAACCTCGCAACTTGATGAACGGGAACACGGGCGCCTTCACGCAGACTTGGCCAGAGGTTCGGCGAGGGATGCTTTGTTCCTTGAGCGGCTGACCGATGGTGATCCTCGCTGCGATGCGAGCCAGCGGCAATCCGGAGGCTTTGGCGACAAAAGGCACCGTACGGGAAGACCGTGGGTTCACTTCCAGCACGTAGAGGTCATCGCCCTGAATGGCGAACTGAATGTTGAAACATCCTTGAATGTTCAAGCCGAGGCCAATGGTTTTCGTTTGCTCGGCAATACGCTCCAGCATGGCTTCGGGAATGTTTTGAGCCGGGATGAAACAGGTTGAATCGCCCGAGTGGATGCCGGCTTCTTCGAGGTGCTCCATGATGGCGCCAACCAGCACTTCTTCGCCATCCGAGGCGGCGTCGACGTCAATCTCCGTGGCGTGGCCGAGGTACTCGTCGACCAAGAGCGGCTTGTCGGGAGCGAGGTAGGCTTCTCGCAGGTAGCCGTCGAGCTGCTGCTGATTGGAGAGGATCTCCATGCCACGACCGCCAAGCACATAGGAAGGGCGGACGAGCACAGGGAACCCGATTTCTTCCACAGCGGCCCGGAGGTCGTCGGCGGATGTGCCAGTGGCACCTCGTGGCATGCGGAGGTCGTGGCGGCGGGCGAAGGCTTCGAAGCGCTCACGGTCGCTGGCCTCGTCAATCGCATCGCAGGAGGTGCCCATGATGGCCAGGTCGAGACCGTTAGCAGCAAGGTCGGGCAGGCGCTCTTCGAGCGGCACCGCGAGGTTGATGGCGGTCTGGCCACCGAACTGGAGCAGAATACCGTGGGCTTGTTCCCGAAGTAAGATTTCACTCACATACTCCAAAGTCAACGGATCGAAATACAATCGGTCCGACGTATCAAAGTCCGTTGATACCGTTTCGGGGTTGTTGTTGATGAGGATGGCATCCTTCCCCGCTTCACGAATCGCCTTGACGGCGTGCACGCAACCGTAGTCGAATTCAATGCCTTGACCGATGCGAATGGGGCCGCTGCCGATGGCCACGAGACGCTCTTTGGTACGCGACTCCATGTCGGGGAGCAGGTCAATGCCCGACGCACCGTAGGGCTCGTAGGTGGAGTAGTAGTACGGGGTTTTGGCTGCAAATTCTGCCGCACACGAGTCGACCATGCGGTAGACGGGGTGGAGTTTGAGTTGGTGGCGGCGCTGCATGACCGCACGCTCGTCCTGTCCGGCTGCCAGCGATTTGAGACCTTCCGGTGGGAAACCGGCCAGTGCATCGGCGATGTGGGCGTCGCTGAAGCCGTGGCTCTTCCAAAGACGGAGTTCTTCTGCCGTCAATTCAGCAGGCGAAGCACCACGGTCGACGATGCTGCGCTCCATCTTGGCCAGGCGTTCAAAGCCGTAGAGGAACCATCGGGTGATGCGGGTGATTTCGTGCACCTTCTCCACGCCCCAATCCCTTCGGAAGGCTTCGAGCAGGGCGCCCATGCGGCGGTCGCTGGCAATCGCCAGCCAGTCCACCAGCGTAGCATCGGGAAGCGCTTCATGGGCACGCTGCGACATGCCTTCACCCTCGGATTCATCCGCGCGGGTGAGCGGACGGGGGTGAGCACAGCCTTGTTCCAGTGAAGCCCATGCCTTGAGGAAGGCTTCCTCGAAGTTGCGACCGATGGCCATGACCTCGCCCGTGGACTTCATCGAGGTGCCCAACGTTCGGTCGGCGGTGCGGAACTTATCGAAGGGCCAACGGGGAATCTTGACCACACAGTAGTCCAGCGTTGGCTCAAAGGCCGCCGTCGTGCCCTCACCGGTGATGGGGTTGGGAAGTTCATCGAGGGTGTAGCCGACGGCGATCTTGGCCGCCATACGAGCAATCGGGTACCCCGTGGCTTTGGAGGCCAGGGCAGAGGAGCGCGACACACGAGGGTTGACCTCGATAACACGAATTTCACCTGTGAACTGGTTGAAGGCAAACTGAACGTTGCAACCGCCCTTGATGTTCAACGCACGAATGAGAGCAAGGGCCTGGTTTCTCAAGCGCTGGTGGTCAGCGTCGCTGAAGGATTGCAGGGGGGCGACGACCGTGGATTCACCGGTATGGACACCCATGGGGTCGATGTTTTCCATGGTACAGACAATGGTGGCGTTGTCCGCCTCATCACGCATCACCTCGTATTCAAGTTCCTGCCAGCCGAGGATGGATTCCTCAATCAGCACTTGAGATATACGGGAGTTCCGCAACCCAAGTTGAGAGATTTCAACGAGTTCACCCATGTCCCGTGCCGTACCACCGCCCAAGCCACCCAAGGTGAAGGCGGGTCGAATCAGGATGGGCCAACTGCCAATGAGTTCGGCAGCGGCAATGACTTCGTCGATGGAGTTGCAGGCGACCGCTTGGCTGATGGGGAGGTTGATGGATTCGCAGACCTGATTGAACAACTCACGGTCTTCCGCTTTGTCAATGGCGTCCAAATCCGAACCGATGAGCTCGACGCTCAATCGTTCAAGCGTTCCGTTGTGGGACAATTCGCTGGCGATGTTCAGGGCGGTTTGCCCGCCCATGCCGGCCAGCAAGGCACACGGTCGTTCCTTCTCCAAAATCTTGGCAATGGTCTCGGGCAGCAACGGCTCGATGTAGACGATGTCGGCCATCTCGGGGTCGTTTTGGATGGTGGCCGGGTTGGAATTGACGAGGATAACCTTGTAGCCGTCCTCACGCAAAGCCCGCACGGCTTGGGAACCAGAGAAATCGAACTCAGCCGCCTGGCCGATCTTGATTGGTCCGCTTCCAAGCACCATGATGGTCTCAAGGTCGTCGCGCCGGGGCATCAGTTCTCACCTCCAAGATGGGCGTCAACCATGGCACGGAAGCGAAGGAAAAGGGGCGCTGCGTCGTGTGGACCCGGGCAGGCCTCGGGGTGGAATTGAACGGTGAAGCAGGGTTTTCCGATGACGTCAAGCCCTTCTACGGTGCCGTCGTTGGCGTTAATGTAGCGAACTTCAACCTCCGACCCGTGCTGATTTGAAACCGGTGGCGAGGTTGCACCTGTCGGGTGAGCCGCCAGCATACCGTCGTTGGGGTGAGCCACGGCAAAGCCGTGGTTTTGACTGGTGATGGACACCGTGCGGTCTTGAAGGTCAACCACGGGTTGATTGGCCCCACGGTGGCCGTAGCGCATCTTGTAGGTCTGCAAGCCCGAGGCCAGGCCCATGAGCTGGTGGCCGAGGCAAATGCCCATCACGGGCAGGCCGTCTTGGACCGCACGGGCCAGCGTGGTTCTCGCTGCCGTGGCCTTCCCTGGATGTGCAGGGTCGCCGGGGCCGTTGCTGCAGAACAGGGCGTCGATGGCGTACTCCGTTCGCAAACGCTCGTAATCCATGTCTGGCGGGCACCACACGACGTCGAAGAGCATGCACAAATGCCGGAGAATGTTGTACTTCACGCCGCAATCCAGCACACCGAGGCGTGGTTTTCGAGCCCCCAGTTCATCCACGGAGCCCGCATTAAGTTCGAGCGGAGCGTCAATGGACACTTCGTCGACGAGGTCCTCGAGTTCCGGCGAGGTCAGGTTGGCCAAGACCGCTTTCATTTCGTCTTCTTGCTCCAGCGGTCCAAAGACACAGAGCACCGTTCCCAGTTCTCGAACCCGGCGAGTGATGGCTCGCGTGTCGATGTTGTGAATGCCTGGCACGCCGTGGAGGCGGAGAAATTCGTCCACCGTCCCGGACGAATGGCGATGGTCGGGCTGATGCATGGCGTGGCGCACGACCACGCCTTTGGGCCACACTTGGCCTGATTCAGAGGCCCCGATGTGAACACCGTAATTGCCGATCAGCGGATAGGTAAACGTGAGGACTTGACCGGCGAATGAAGGGTCCGTGAGTGATTCTTGATAGCCCATCATGCCGGTGGTGAACACCAACTCGCCCGTTCCGATGGCCTGGGCACCAAACAGTTCGCCGGGATAACGCCCGCCATCAGCGGTCAACAGCACGCCAGCACCGGTGGCGGCTGAAGGAAGGTTGCTCTTGTCAGCCAAGCCATCTGCCGCATCGGGAATGTCGAGGGATGAGGGATTGTAGAGCCGGTGGGTGGCCGGAAGGGAGCGTGTATTTGCGATGCCGCCCCCTAACATTGGATTTTGTCGGAATCGGCCCCCCATAATGATTGGGTGCGAGAAATCTTGAGCACACCAACCTCACACAATACCGTTGACCAATGAAAAAGAAACAACTGCTAACAAGTTAGCAGTTAATCACTTTCTTCGTTTCGGTCCCGGTCGATGACCGACTTTCCTCGGGCGGAGGGTTCGATGATGAGCTTCGCATCGGGGAAGTGTCGCTCGCTCCCACCTTGACCAAACCACCCCTCCATGAAGAGGGCCAGAGCAGCGACTTCGGAGTGCGGTTGGTTGCCAACAGCCACGTTGTATTGGGCGTACTGGAAGACATCGCTTGGCACCTTAGCACCACCAACCACCACCACCACCGGACGGTCTCGACGAATCCTCGGGATGACCTCTCGGTAGGGTTCACCGTACATGGTGAGATGAACCACCACACCCGGCTCCCCGTCGCCAGCATCCTGCTGCGTGAAGCGCTTGAGCCAACCCATGGGCCCCGAGAGATGCTCACATGTCATCTCACCGCCAAATCGTTCGTTCACGGAGGCGACGTTCTCAAACAGATCGGGGTCTTCATCGCCTGCGAGCATGAAATTCGTAGCGCCCAATGCCCTCGAAACCAGCGCCAGATGCGTGGTGATGCGAGGGTCCCTGCCCTTGCGGTACCCGAGCCGTAACACGTTGAACGGCGAAGGGGGCATGGTCTCGCCACCTACCTCACCCTCATGAGGGTAGCGTTCAATCATCTGTGGCCGAAGCAGGTGGAGCACGAACGGGCTCGTTTCGCTCCGAGAAGTCGTAGTCGTTTGAATCAAGGAAGCGAATGAGCCACTTGAGCAGCAACGCATTCACGATGAGGTTGGAGCCGTAGGTGGTGCCGCCCCAAAGCAGACCCAAACGAACGCTACGCCAAAGACCGACCTGCGTCTCAAGGTCGCTTCCACTCACAAAGAACGCCGCGGCCAAGGGTTCGGCAACGTAGAGGCCAGCGAGGATCAGCATGCCACCGGCCGCCGTGGAAGGGAGAATCTTACCCATATCTCGACTGATTTCCGTGAGCAGCGCCGAAAACAGCGAGAGAACCATGACCGCCAACGCTGCCTGTTCAAAGTTCAGTCCGAAGAACACCGACACACCGAGGGACACGTCATCGCCGTTGTTGCCAATGAAGAGCCACCAAACGACCACCATGAGGGTGATGAGCATTCCTCCGTTCTTGGAATCCCGAGCCGCCATGTCATAGACGTCTTGTTGATTTCGGGGATTCAAGCGCTTCAGAATGCGCTCGGCAAACTCCCAATCTTGCGGAAGTTCGTGGCCGGTGGTGTCCACGGACGAGCCGAGGGGTTGGCTCCCATCGAGGATAGCATCCGCCTCGGACATGCACACCCCTTCCTCGTAACAACTTATCAAACCTGCCGAACTGGGCAGGCTCATGGCCTCCGACTTCGGGGATACAAGCTCACGCCGAGCCTTGCTCGCCAAGGCCTTGGTGGGTCGTGACGGACCCCACATCATGGGCATCGTCAACGCCACGGAAGACTCCTTTTTCGCAGGAAGTCGCTCCATGGACAACGAAGCAGTGGCCAGAGGACTCGCGATGTGGGACAACGGCGCCACCTGGGTTGATATTGGTGGGGAATCCACCCGTCCTGGTGCTGCACCGGTTGACACCGAAACCGAACTCCGTCGTGTGCTCCCCGTCATCGAAGGTCTTCGTACTGCTCGCCCGAACGGCCTGATTTCCATCGACACGCGTCATGCTGTGGTCGCCAAGGCGGCGTTAGCGGCCGGCGCCGACATGGTCAACGACGTGTCGGGACTGCGAGACCCTGCGATGATGAATCTGGTGCTCGAGACCGGGTGTGCCGTGTGCATCATGCACATGCAGGGTGAACCGGGGAACATGCAGGAAAATCCGTCCTACGGCGATGTCGCCCAGGAAGTCGGAGCATCACTTGAGGCGGTAAAGCACGAACTCATCAGTCGAGGGCACCCGAAGGAGCTGATCGTCGTCGACCCCGGAATTGGATTTGGGAAAACCCAAGCCCACAACATCGACTTGCTCAAGGCAGGGAGAGGGCTCCTCCGGAGTGAGGGGCCACTGCTATGGGGCGTCTCGCGAAAAAGCATCGTGGGCCATTTGACAGGCCAAACAGAAGCAGCGCAACGGCTGTCCGGCACGCTCGGACTGGCAGCCGTGGCCATGAACGAGGGCGTTGACATCGTTCGTGTCCATGACGTCGAGGCCCATCATGACCTCTTCAACGCCATGCGGTTGGGGTCAACTCAACCCGAGCACGTTGAGTAAAATCAGCGGCGTTGCCCACGCACCAATCATGGAACCCAAGTTCGTCAGGGCGGTCACGAAGAGCACTTTTCCCGCAGGGTTGGACCACATCAACGACAATTCATCCAGTTTGAGAAAGGCCTGCAGGTCCTCAGCGGTTGGCTCGGCCAGTTTGAGTTGGACGTAGCCCGCAAACCATCCTGCAGCAAGCGCAGGATTGAGCGAGGTGATGGGCGACGCCAGCGCCGCCGTCAGGATGGCCAGAGGATGGCCACGAGCGAGCAGGCAAGCCAATGCGGCGAACAGAGCGTTTGAAGCCGTCCAGACCGTGAAGAAAGTGACCCAATTGATGTCCCTGCTCGTGGAGAACACAGCGGCGAGGACACCGATCATGATGAGGGGGAAAGCCCAGGGGAGGGTACGCCGAACAAGTGACGGCGAGGGCAAGGTTTCGAGTCCCGAGGAATCTATAGAACCGCCTTCATCGTTCAATTTCTTTGAGACGCCTTGCAGATGGCCGGCCCCCAAGACGGCGAGGACGCGACGTTCCGTGCCCAGCCGTTCGAGGTTGGCTGCGATGTAGGTGTCCCGCTCATCGATGAGGACTTCACCCGCACCGGGCGAGAACCCCTTGAGTTCGTCCATCATGGAGGACAACAAGTCGGTGTCCTGAAGCAATTCGTTGACGTCGAGGTCTTCGTCTTCGTCCTCATCCGCCAAGAGCGAGGTCAACAATCGCCATTTCTCTCGGAGTTTCATTCGCTTCCAGGCCCGACGGAGGGTGGTCTGAATGTCGCGGTCAACCAGTTCAACTTCACAACCGGCCTCGTTGGCGGCTTCAACCGCCGCCAGCAATTCGGCACCGGGTTGCTGCCCTTCGTTGATGCCCAACTTGCGCTGCTCTGCCGAGAGCATGGATTGCATCAGAACCATCGGGGCCTTGCCTTCTTTGATGACCTTGAGCAAGCCCTCTTTGTCGAGGCGGCGGTCGCTGACGAGCGCATCATGACGGCTTTTGCAGAGCTCAACGGCCACCACGTCAGGTTGGTAGGTAGCAATGTGATGGCGAACCGCTTCAACCGAAGCCGTGGCGATGTGGGCCGTGCCCAACAATCGGAGGTTGCCGTGGACGTCGATGACGGGTGATTCAGACATTCATCCACCCCAACCCGTAGGCGAGAGGGCGCCAATTCAGAAGGTGATCTGAACGTTCTCTCGGGCAATGCCTTCAACCGACCAAAGCTCACGGCGAACGCAGCCCTTGATGCCGGCCACGATGTTGGATGGAATCATCTGTATGGCCTTGTTGAAGTTCGTGGAGGCGGCGTTGTAGAATTCTCTTCGGTCAGCGATTTGGTTCTCAAGAGAGACCAATTGGTTCTGCAGGTTCAGGAAATTCGTGTTCGCCTTAAGCTCGGGGTACTGCTCAGCGACCACGTTGATGCGTGGGAGTATGCCAGCAAGCATCCCTTCAGCAGCGGCCACGCCCGAGACGTCACCGGCTGCGAGGCAACCGGCTGCGGTTTGACGAGCCTGTGCGAACTGATCCCAAATACCGGCTTCGTGCTCAGCGTAGCCTTTGACGATGTTGACCATGTTGGGAATCATGTCGTATCGCTGGTTGAGCAAGACATCAATGTTGTTCCATGCGTTTTGGGCGTTTTCATCAAGGTTGATGAGACGGTTCCAAGTGGAAAAGAACCACACGATGAGAATCAGGAGAAAGACGGCTGCAACGGCAATGGCGACAATGGTTGTTGTATCCATGGCCGTTCCACCGGCAATTCCCTAATCAAACCTTCCTCCTTCCACCCGCCTCGCTTGGAGACAACATGATGAACGAGCACCGCCGCACTCACATCAAACCGGCGTGCCGGCGTTGAGGATGAACCCATGGAAGCGATGCTGGTGATGACGGGCGTCTTCTTCGTCGCCTTCGTCTTTGCACCGGTGGGCATGGGCGGTGGCATGCTGTTTGTCCCCCTCCTGCATTACGGTGCAGGATGGCCCATCGACGGGACCTTGCTGGCGGTTTCACTCTGTTTGACCTGGGCGGTCAGCATCGGCAGTGGCTTGCGCCATCGCCGAGAGGGGTTCTACCACGATGCATCCACCAAATCGGCCTTGTACGGCGCCCTCTTGGGGGCGCTCATCGGCGTTGGCATCGTGAACGCCTTGGGCGACGGGCTCGACAGCGTCTTCAAATTGCTCTCCATCGTGATGCTGGTATGGGCCCTTGTCAAAACCTACAACAAACAACGAAGCACAACGACGGCAGATGAGGACGAAGACGGGCAATCGGGCGAGGTTCACCACTTCGCATTAAGGGTAGGCGCCGCCATTGGTGGAACCCTCTCTTCGGTGTTGGGCATTGGAGCAGGCGTCATCTACGTCCCCGTGCTTCAACAACAGGCCGGCCTGGGCCCCCGCACCTCCATTGGCTCGAGCCTGTCCATCATGATGTTCGTCGTACCGGTCGCCATCCTCGCCTTGCTCTCCACCGCACCAGATGGGCTCATTACCGAATTGACCAACCAGCCTTGGTGGCTTTTCACACTCCCCGTGCTCGCTGTTGTGGGTGCTGTCAGCGGGGCGAAATTCGGCATTGAACGCATCAGCAAGGAGAACATCATGAACATCTTCATGGCGCTGGTCGCCATTGTGCTCGTGCGCTACGTGCTCGACGTGCTCTCGCTCACGAGTTGATGGCTTCGATGACCATGGCGATGCCTTGACCGCCACCGATGCAGGCGGTGGCCACGCCGTAGCGGCCGCCACTGCGACGGAGTTCATGAGCCAAGGTCAACACCAACCGAGTACCGGTGGCAGCTAAGGGATGGCCCAAGCCAACGGCACCACCGTTGACGTTCACCTTCTCAACGTCGATCTCAAGATCCTTGATGCAAGCGACGGCTTGACCGGCAAAGGCTTCGTTGATCTCCCATCGGTCGATGTCATCAACGGTAAGGCCGGCGCGCTCAAGGGCTTGGCGAGATGATGGAACGGGTCCGTAGGCCATGATAGCAGGCTCCAGGCCCACGATGCCCCAGGAGACGATGCGAGCGAGCGGCGCATCACCATCCGCCTCGGCTTGGGATGCCGACTTGATGACCACGGCGGCAGCACCATCCACCACACCAGAAGCGTTGCCGGCGGTGACGAAGGATTCGGGGCCAAAGGCCGTGGGCAGGCCAGAAAGCGAGTCCGGTGTGGTGCCTCGCACCACGTGGTCCTCGTCTTTGTGCGTCAGCACGGTATCGCCTCGTCGGGATTTGATGGTGACGGGGACGATTTCGTCGGCGAAGACATCGTTTTCAATGGAGGCGGTGGTTCGAGCATGGGACAGGGCGGCAAAGGTGTCAATTTCTTCTCGAGTAACACCCTTGCGACGGCACAACTCATCGGAGGTTTGCGCCATGAACAGCCCGCAGGTCATGTCCTGCAGGTTTGTCATCATGTAGTCCTCGACCTTCGGGGAGCGACCGAGTTTCCAGCCGTCCCGTGCGCCGCGAAGAATGTGCGGAGCTTGGGAGAGGTTTTCCATGCCGCCGGACACGACGGTGCTGGCTTCGCCGAGTTTGATCATCTGGGCACCGGAAACAATCGACTGAATGCCCGAACCGCAGATTCGGGAGAGGGTGAGCATGGGCACTTCTTGGGGAATGCCAGCCTTCAGCCCTGCATGGCGAGCGCCGTAGATGGATTGTGAACAAGTCTGGAGGGCGTAGCCCATCACGACGTGGTCAACGGCTTCGGGAGCTGTTCCGGTCTTCTCAAGTGCACCTTGAATGGCAACGGCCCCGAGTTCTTGGGCGCTGATGGTTTTCAGCGCACCGCCGGCCTTACCGTCGCCTCGCTTTCCGCCAACCCATTCACAAAACGGTGTTCGTGCACCGCCAACAATGACCACTTCGTCGCTCATGGTGCTCTCGAATCAAACAAGAGGTATGAATCTCACTCTTGGCCTGCGTGGGATATTTGCCTCACTGAAGGCCGTTGTTGCTGACCATTAGCGGGATGGCGACGATGAGCGCACAGATCCCAGAACAAAAGGCCGAAAACCCTGCAAAGATGCCAAAGGCGGCGCCATCACCTACCATGGAACCGAGGCCACCATCTGAACCAGCAGCAAAGGCAGCGATGCCGAGCACCAATTGGAGACCAATAACGCCCATGGCCACCCACACACCCCGCTTCTCATAGCGGGTGAGGAACACGCCGGCTGCAATGAATCCAGCCACACCAACAAGGGTCGAAATCCCGTTCAAAGCCAGTGCTGAGGTCGGAATTTCGAGCGTTTCACCGGTCACCGGGTCCACTTGTTCAAAAAACAGGCCGATGAGACTCAATGCTTGCAGGCAACCATAGATGATGAGGAGGATACCCATGACTTTGGCAGCGCTTGAGGGCGGTTGGAGGTAAATGAGTTGGCCTGTGGGCATTTGGGTTGTTCCCGTGAGCATCGTTCCCTGATTCATGGGAGCAAAGCCATCACTGATGCTGACCGGTTGTGGGGCAGTTGCTGTTCCAGCGCCGGTGTTCGGTTGTTCTTCGGGGAGATCCCCCCATGGAGGTGCGCCTTGCATGGTTTTCCATGGAAGCATGCTCCTTGATAGTTTCTTGTCCGTGAAGAAAGGGTGGTGTTCTTGAACGAGGGCCACGTGCACGGAGACGAGGGGAGACGATTGAACATCCTGGTCGTCTTCAAGAAAAACTTCGAAGAGGTCCACGATGAGGGGCTGATGGCGCTCAAAGCCATCCTCCACACCGTGGCCGGTGACCACCACCAAGTGGATTACAAGCCTAGAGAGCACGTCCGCCGTGCCGACTTCATTGCCCGAGATTTGGTGATCGTGTTTGGTGGCGACGGCACCCTGACATCGCTCTCGCACAACATCGACGCCGCCACCCCTGTCATGGGTGTCAATTCTCATCCGAGAACCGACGACCCTGAGGGAAGTTACGGGTTTTACATGGACTCTTCGATGACCACCTTCGAAGAGGACGTTCGGGCCGTGTTCGCAGGCAAGGCCATCGTGAACGAACTGCCACGCCTGCAGGCGACCATCGAAACCACGTCGGGCAACCAATTCACCACGGACCCCGCGATGAACGACCTGCTCATCGCCAACACGCACCAGTATGCGCCCAGCAAGTACCACTTACGCCGAGGAGCTCAACAAACTCACCAGCAGAGCAGCGGTCTGCTGTTTTCCACGTGGTTCGGTCAAGGCGCCTGGCTGCGCAACGCCATGAGTGACGACGAATTCAAACAACTCAAAGCGAAGGCGTCGGTGAAGCGAGACCTGCAACACTACTTCGTCTATGCACGCGACCTGTCGCCCGAGCAGCGGAGGCATGAATGGGCGTGGATGGATTGGACCCATGAGGAGACCACCATCACCTCTGACATGCATCGGGGGTACGTGGTCCCGGACGGATGGGACGAGGTCCACTTCAATCGTGGCGCGACGATCACGGTGAACGCAGAAGCTCCGAAACTGATGCTGCTCACGTTTAGAACCACCATTGAGGCGAAACTCGAATCAGCATTCAATTCAGCCTGAACCAATATGCGGAGCCTGTGGCCGTGATCTTCAGATCGGCAACGAGGAACGTGTTGATTTCCATGGCGGGCCCAAATGTTCCCTCTTTGGTGTAAAAAGTAAACTGCATGGGCGATAAAAAAAGGGTTGGAGACTGGGGTCGCAAGCGACCCCAGCCTCCGGTTTCTTAGGAGGTGATCCATCTGCAGGTTCCCCTACAGATACCTTGTTACGACTTAACCCTCCTTGTCGAAGGCAGGCTCGAATACG
>CAXRAL010000074.1:0-41067 GCA_964228815.1 Candidatus Poseidoniaceae archaeon | reverse complement strand
TGCGTCTTCGCTGACATCTTGTTCCCACTGCACCACGCCGTTGCTATCGGTCAAGGTTGCGTGGACATAGTGCGATTCGTTGTCGATGAGAAGGTCGCCGATGAGCGGTGACTCGGACAGCTCAAAGGTGACTTTGAAGTAAATGCCAATCTCGGTGGTCTGTTCGGTGACCGTGAAGGTTGACCGGTGGACATATTCTTCAGCATAATCGGCGAGCGAGGTGAATTCGTGAGAAACCGTGATCTTCTTGTTGTTGAGGCTGTCGTAAGCCGGCTCGCGTAGGGATTCAACGGATTCGCGCGCCGCTATCAACCCCATGCAGCCTGACGTGGACGCCATCAACACCGCCATCAGCAACACGGCTCCAATGCGAGGCGTCGCCATGGTTGAGACCACCGGCCTGCAACCTATGAAGGCGACGATGCCGTGCTTCCCAAGCCTTTGAAAACGCCCCCGTCTTGCGAGCAGATGTCTGAATGAAGCGAACACAAGGCCGAGCTCCGGCGATGACGACCCCTATGAACGCCGACAGACACTCAACCAAACTTCGCACCGCAAGTACCACATTCGGTGGCATCAGCAGGAAGATCTGCGCCGCATGCACCGCATTCATCGGTCTGGGAGGGTGCCTCTTCCTCCTTTGGCTTTCGGGGTGCACGTCGCCGAGCTGGCTTTCGGGCCTTGGCAGGTGCTGCGGCATCCTCAGTATCGGTTGAGCTGGGCAGAGGCTTTTCTTCGGACTCATCAAACGTAAAGTTCGCCGTCGCCTCTGAGACTTCGTTTCCTGCAAAGGAGGAGTCCGTCAGGCTCATGCCGATGTTGACCTTCTCGCCAGGAAGGACACCCTCTTCACCTGTAATTTCGAACAACTGCTCTCGAATGGAAGCATCTGAAGCGCTGAGCTCGCCGGTCTCTTCGCTGAGGGACTTGAGTTCGCCCTTTTCGGAGAGGAAGGAGTCGAGCCCCTGCTTCCCGTCGGTACGACGAGCGTTGAGGGTGGTCGTGACCTGTTCCTTGTAGGCTTCAATCTCCTCTTCCGTCATGTCCTCCATGGCCATTTCGTCGGCAAAGCGGCGGTCGTAAGCGGCCTCCACCTCGGCCTCAGCGGCCTCGATGTTGGTGTCCCACTCCTCCTCGAGGTGTTCCTCGTCGAAGCCGAATTCCTTCACCGCATCAGCGAAGTTTTGGGTGCCGGTGACGATCTCATCTTCATCGTCTTCTGGAAGCGCCACCTCTTCTTTGACCACTTCACGGCGCTCTCTGCGCTCTCGACGTTCGAAGAACGACGACACGTCTTGGTAGGCGCCGCAGTAGGCGCAATTTTCCATGAGGTCGGGAATGGATTCACCGCACTCATGGCAGTCGTGGAACTGATTTCTTGCCTTCTTGAGGTTGAACGAACAGTGAGGACATCGATCTTCGGTACCTTCCAACTCACCGTCGCAGGCCGGACAGTATTCGTAGATGTCTCGCTCGACCTCTTCCTCACGTTCCCGCGTCAAAATAACGGCGGCCACCAAGGCGCCGATGAGACCAACGGCCACCAAGGCAAACAAGGTCACCGTTCCTGCTTCGGACGAACCACCTGCACCGTCATTCCCCGTTGTGGTGGCAAGCGTTGCGAACGAGCGAGAGAAGGTGGAACTGATGGACGAATCCTCGGGGATCAGACGAATGGTGGTGGTGGACGCCGTGGCGGTAAAGGTGCAGGAGAGTTGCCCTCGGTCGCCGCGGTTCTGGATGTCGACGGCCATGGTGGAGAGGACGGTGTTGCTGCTGTCCTGACAGGTGTAGTTCGCTACGCCGGTCTCCTGGCTGGTCAACCCGATGATCAAGGTGTAAGCGGCGCCATCTGCAAGGGGCATGGTCGCCACGTTGTTTTCCGCATCGAGAAGTTCCAACGAAGCGTACTCCCACTCGAGTTTCAGTTTGGATTCGACCAAAACCGAACCGGTGGCGAAGGAATTCTGTTTGTTGGCATCCCAGCTTCCCGATGCCGCGACCCACTGACCCTCGAATTCAGCGGTGTGAGCACCGAGCGCCGTGGGAAGTTCAACCGTCCACGTGAACGCCTCTCCAGCGTCCAGAAGAATCGGTGGGGATTGTCCAGTCAAACCGTCAAAGGTGTACTGAATGTTGCCCGATACGCCGATGTCACCGGTGTTCTCCATGGTGACCCGCCATTCAACGTCCTCGCCGGATTGCACCGAAGGAACGGTTGGCAGCGCGTTGGCGTCCACGTAGACATCGGGAATGGGATAGATGGTGAGCACGCCCGAGGTCAGGTCGTTGTCGGTGGACTCTTGCTCAAAGCCGGGGGCATTGAACGGGTTGATCTTCGCCGAGACCACGTGGTCACCGTCGGGCAAGGAACTGAGCGTGGTGGCGTTGAGTTGTGCAGAGAAGGCTTGCTCGGTGTAGCCCACGCCCGAAAGTGCGACGGTGAACGGCTGGCTCGTGATGAGGCCGCCTGATGGCGTTTGGACTTGAATCCACACGGGGACGTCGGCAGGGCCGGTCCCATTGGTTCGAACCATGGTGCCTTCCACGGTCCATGGGCCCTCGAGTGCACCTTCAGCGGTGGTGACGGTCAGGCCGTCTTTGAAACTCAAATCCATTCGCGTGGCCACCACCAACTCGACGTCCTTCACTTTGTTCATCTCGGAGGCCTCTTCGACGATGTTCTCAGCGTCGGGCGTGACCTGAACGGTATGAGCGCCGCTGCTCGGTGCGACGATGGTGGTGTTGACCCAAGCGGAGGTGCCCGCCGTCAGGGCGGGCGTATCGAGCAGGACATCGCTGGATTCAGGCACCTCGAGCAGGAGTTTGGTGGCAGGAGCGTCCACCGAACCGGAGTTGAGAACCAAGGCCGAGAGAGCCACGGCGTCACCGGCGTAGACCGTTGAGGAAGTGTCCAGTTCCAGCGTATCGACGCGAAGGTTGGGGAGTCCTGCAACGGTGAACTCCTTGTTGAATCGGGCCTGTGTGTCGCCGCCGGCTGAGAATTCAAACCAGACTTTGTGGACGCCCTCCGTGAGCCCTGACCATGTCGTGCTGACCGTGTACCAGTCTTCGGCCGGCACGGTGACTTGGTCGAGGAGCAAACGATTGTTCGAAGCGATGTTTTCCTTGTAGAACGCCACTTCAACGTTGAACGCATCGCTTTGCTGGCTGTTGTACAACATCACGCTGATGTCGACCGAACCGCCCATGACAGGGTCGCTGGGCGTGAGCGACATGCTCACGGCCGATGCTTGAACACCGCCGCTTTCCTCGGCGTACGCTGCCAAGGGCAGGACACTGAAGAAGAGGAGACCGAGGAGGACCAACGCTGTTGCTTTGCGCTCCATGCCTTGCCTTGGTCGTTCAAAGCACTTGAACCCATCTCCAAATTGCCACCTCAAAAGGCCCTGCTGCTCGTGTTTGGGCGGAACCCATGCGGGTGGTCGGGAACCTCCGTTCCACCGGTTTGCGAAGGGGAGAGTTGAAGGCTCACCGAAGGTGTGGAAGCGGCATGGGACGAGGCAGTGCGGCCGTGTGGCTGGTAGCGCTTCTCATGTGTTCCTTCCTTCCCGCCACCCACCCGGTCGTTCCAATAATCCTTGATGAAACCCCGGAAACCAGCCAAAGCGGCGCATCGGGTCTGAACATTGCCTTCTCCAACGGTCCGGCCCAGGACGATGAGATCAAAGGAACACATGCGGTCACGTTCAGCGTTGGTGGAACGGGAACGTTGGCCTCCTTGCTGCTCGAGATCACCACCGATGAATCCACCTGGACCACACTCGTGAACTTGACAACCACCCCGTGGATGTACCCGTTTGACACCACCTCCATGACCAACGACACCTACAAGCTTCGCGCCTCAGGCTGGGACAGCGACAGCGAGAGTTTCGCCTTGGCCGAGAGCGGCTGGTTTGACATCGTCAATCAGGTGCCGGCCATCACCACGTTCACCGTGCTCAACCCCGATGCTGGCACCGGTGCCAGTCTCTCCGACCGAGCATGGTTCAACATCGGAGCCCAAGATACGCTCTCCTTCCGCTGGGGGGCCAGCGATGACGACCTCAAGCAAGCCACGCTGTCCAACGTCCCCGGTCCGGGTGCACCGGCCACCGACGGCCCCACCATGCTAAATTACGGCTGGGATTGGGCAAGCGGGAACATGCAAGAAGGAACATGGTCGCCTCGACTCACGGTACAGGACCATTCCGGCCTTTCCAACACCTCAACCCTCTTCATCGGCATTGACCGAACGGGCCCGACCATCGGCACGGTGACCGTCGGCGACGGTGATGCGTGGCAGCAATCCACCGAGGTCTCCATCAGCGGGTTGCTGACGGAAGCCGACGACGGTCAAGGCTCCGGCGTCGCCAGCGTGGATTACGCACTCAACGGGGGTGCATGGACCACCACCACCAGCGACACCCTCGACCTCACGCTTACCGAAGGCGTTCACAGCCTGACGTTGCGAGCCACTGACCGCGTCGGGAACACCGGCGCCAACAGCACGGTGATGGTCCGTGTTGACCAAACAGCTCCCATCGGCCTGTCGTGGTCGGTCGACGAACTGACCACCAGTCGACTGGGCGCCGCCAACGTTTCTTTCAACGCAGAAGACGCCGATTCCGGCATCGACAACTCAGCTTCCTACATCCAGTACGGGTTTGATTCCAACGGCGTGGGTGAAACACCCGACCTTTCCGGTCGCTGGTTGACCTTGGGCGTGAACGGGCTGTCGGGCCAGGTGGGCTTGGCCAGCTGGGCCACCAAGTCCCGCCAGCACCTGATGTTCCGGGCTGTTCTTGTGGACGAGGCGGGTAACTCGTTCACGACGCAGGCCACCTCGTTCCAAATCCTGCCCGGGCTCGACCTGTATTGGAACGTCAGTGAAACCAACGTTGACCGACTCGTCGTCCGACCCGGCGAACAAACAGGGAACATCACGATCACAAGCGTCCTCGAATCCAACGAAGACTACGGTGGCAGCGTCATCGTTCGTTTGGAAACCGCTCCTGCCGACCGTTCGTCAAACGTGGATTGGACGGTCATGGAAACACGCAACTTGCCCGCTGGCACCCTGTCAAACAGCAGCGAGACCATCGTGTGGCAGTACACGGTTCCCCGAGCAGGTCAGTTCGACCTGCGGTTGGTCATTGATTTCGCCAACGTCATCGATGAATACGACGAGGGGAACAACAACAACTACCTCTACGTCACGGGCGCTTCCCTCGATGCACCCGGTCTCGTGCCCTCGTTTGCTCCCTCGCTCCTGCTGATTGTCCTCGTTGGCTTTGCCCTTGCCCTTCTCCAGCAGAGGACAAGGGATTGAAAAGCATCGGGCCTCACGGCCGGTCATGCGCCAGTCGCTTCCCCGTGTTCCAAAGGACCGCATCGCGGTCATCATTGGTGCCAAGGGAGCGACCAGCAAAGCCATCCGAGAAGCGGCGGGCTGTCTGAAATTCATCATTGATTCAGAATCGGGTGACATCGTAGTGGAGTGGGGAGAGCCCGGCACCTACGACCCGGTGAAAGCCATGAAACTCCCCGATGTGGTCAAGGCCATCGGCCGAGGCATGGCACCTGATGCTGCTGTGCGCTTGCTCGATGATGACCACTTCTTCGAACTCGTAGACCTGCGAGACTACGTCGGGAAGCGCTCCAACCAACAACGTCGCATCCGTGCACGCATCATCGGTCGTCAAGGAAAGATTCGCAAACTCATCGAACAACTGACGGACACTCAGATCAGCATCTACAACTCCACCGTGGTGTTGGTCGGTGAGGAAAGCGGCCTGTTCGCCGCACGGCAGGCCATTGAAATGCTCGCTGGTGGCTCGGAGCACGGCACCGTTATCGGTTTCCTTGAACGCGATCGAAAGCGTGCCCGTCTGGAATCTCGCTCCCTCGACGTCCACGAGGAGCGCAACCCCACCACAACCTCGTCCTCCGGATTCGAAGGACTCGTGCCCGGACTGGCTGAAATCTCACAGGAACGTCGCAACCGTCGCATGAAGGCTGCCCAGGTCAATCCCGAGGACGATGAAGCCGTCGCCGAGATGATGGAACTCGCTGAAGACGAGAACATTCAGTGGGAAGAGGAGTGATCAGTCCAACAACTCAACCTGTTCGACGTCGGACAGGTCCATGTTCAGCACCTCGTACATGGCGCCCGCCAAATCCACGTCAAGGCCGTTCTTCTGACCCCATTCAACCAGGCGAGTGACGTCCCGAACAAGGAACTCTTGCGCCTTGGGGTGGCTGTCAACCACCCCTTGCCCAACGTCGATGACACAAGCCCGACCATCGTGCCACAGAATGTTGTACGGGGAAAAATCGCCGTGAACGAGGTTGGCTTTTTGCCAGGAGACGGCCAAGAACTTCAGCAAATCATCGTAAACGATCTGCGGCTCGTCAATGGCGACGTCTCGAAGTTTAGGCGATGGCGAGGTCGCGCTGCCCACGTAATCCATCACGAGGACGTTCTTGTGCACGCCGTGGGCACGCGGGACATTCAATCCCCAGCGAGCCAGGCGGGTCAGGTTTCGGTGTTCTTTGCGCACCCAAACCTCGACCAAATCGCGATGCTTTCGTCGCAGGCCTGTGAACCGAGGGTCGCCCTCAATGTACTGAATGAGGTTCTTGAACACGGCATTGGAGGTGTGGAAAATTTTCACCGCGACGGGCTCACCTGCCAGGTTGGTGGCGTGAAAGACGTGGGCTTCCTTGCCACGAGCGACGGGGAAATCCAAGGTGTCAATGACCCCAGATTTCATCATCTTGTAGAGGGCCATCAACGTAAGACGATCAAACACCTGGTCGAAGACACGCCGGTCGACCCAGTCGTAGGTTCCCGTTCCCATGGCACCCTGAATCTTGGCTTCGATGTCTCGAAACATCGTGTTGTACCGCTCCTCCTTCATCCATTCATAGCGACCTTGGCGGTCGTTCAACCCCCGTAGGAATTCATTCTGCTCCGCACGCTGGTGCTCGTGGTCAAGCCGCTCAGCTTTGGTACGGTGCTGTCGCTGCTTCTTGGGTTTCCGTCCTTTGCGGGGACGACCGGCCAATTCGTCCCAGTCGTCATCACGGGCCATGGGGCTACCTCATGGACTCAAGCAAACAGGGCGTCGATGTCCTCGTCATCGTCTTCATCTTCGCCTGCAGGTTCTTCTTCGACGTACTCCTCAACCGGTTCAGAGGGTGCCTCCGGCACCTCTTCGGCGGCGGCCTCCACTTCGGGCTCATCCTCGGCAAACAGGTCGTCGCTGTCGCCGTCGTCAGCGAACAGGTCATCACCGCCGTCATCGGCAAACAGGTCGTCGCTGTCGTCGTCAGCAAACAGGTCGTCGCCATCGTCCTCGGCGGCTTGAGGTTCGTCCTCAACGGGACCGGATGCGAACAGGTCGTCGTGCTCGCCATCGTCGTCGAGAGAAACGCCCATGCCGAACATGTCAACGTCGTCGGGCAACACGCCCTTGCGGGAGAGGTACATGGCCTGGGTTTTGGTGTAGCGATGCTTAACATCGGCCTTGGAATCTTGGAAATCCCAGGGCCAAACGATGATCAAATCGCCTTCACGAACCCACTGTCGGCGGCGCATCTTTCCAGGAATGCGAGCCATTCGGGTTTCACCGTCTTCGCACAGCACGGTGACACGGCGGCCGCCGAGGATTTGAGAAGCAAGGGCGAACATCTCGTTGACTTTCTTGTTGGGCATTTTGACACGGATTTTACCGTCACTGGCATTTTCAGGATTCTCTAGACGTGCGAGTTCTTCGACGTCCACTTTTTCCTCAAATCTGCGACCCAATCAGTCTCACCTGCCCATCCCAGTGGCCGACCCTTCTTGAAGGCACCACCCAAAACGGGGGCAGAAACGATGCCCGAGGCTCACCAAGCACCTACGAGGGCGTTGGCCGCCGACTCGCACAGCGCAATCAGTTGCCCGGCACCGACACCGAAGTACACCGTCGTAATGAGACAGGCGATGATGGCAAAACGAACGGGCGTTCCAGCGGGCAGCGGGCCTTCTCGGCCTTCTTCAGGCTCGTGGAAGTACATCACGAGACCGACTCGGAGGTAGTAGAACACTGAGATGGCCGAGTTGATGACCATCAAGAGAGCGAGGTACCACACCCAGTGGATGTCGCCGAAGGCCAAGTCGCTGTTGACGGTCACATCAAGCAAGGCGACCTTGACAATTCCCATGATCACCAGCAGCTTTGAAACGAATCCAGACAGGGGCGGCACACCGGCCAAGGACATCATGAAGATGAACATGGCCACGGCGAGGAAAGGATCGCGCTTGGCCAGACCGCCGAGGGATTCCAGCGTGTGACCGCCCTTCTCCGACTCGAGCAGCGAAAGCACCAGGAACGCCCCGAGCTTGAAACAGACGAGCACCGTGAGGTGGAAGATGAGGGCTGTGACGACCACGAGCGCTGCATCGTTGCTCATGTCGATGTGGCCGTCTTCCCAGTTCAGCGCTCCAATCGCCGTGATGGCGGCCAACATGTAGCCGGCGTGAGCGACCGAGGAGTAAGCAAGCATGCGCTTGGGGTTGGTCGAGCCCAGCGCAGCAAGGTTGCCCCAGGTCATCGTGATGACCGAGAGCGTGCCGAGGGCCACGAGCCAAACGGCCGAGCCGTCGGTTGCTTCGGGTGAGGCGACCACGAGAAGGATGCGGAGCAAGCCAAGCACTCCCATGGCCTTGCTGGCCGTGGCGAGCACACCTGCCACCGGAGCGGTGGCACCAGCGTAGGCATCGGGCGCAGCAAAGTGGAAGGGCGCAGCGCTGACCTTGAAGCCGAAGCCGACCAGAAGCATGCCCAGGGCAATGAGGGGCAGGGCTTCCATGCCGTTTTCAGCAAAGGCCACGGAGAGGTCCGTGAATTGAAGCGAGCCCGACCACAGGTAGAGCAAGGACAGGCCGTAGAGACCAACGCCAGAAGCCACGGAACCGACGATGAAGTACTTCATACCGGCCTCGGTGCCTTCCTTGCTTTCCTTCATGAAGGACACGAGCACGTAGGTCGAGAACGACGCCAACTCAAGTCCGATGAAGAGCATGAACAGGTCTTGGGCGAGGGCCACGACCGCCATGCCGAGCCCCGTCGTGATGAGCAGGATGTAGAAGTCAACTTGGCGTCGGTTGTTGTACAAACCGTTGAGGCTGCGGTCGGCTCGACTGGTCGCCGGGATGCGGTTCACCGAGGCAGCACTGGCCAAGGCAAGCGCACCGAAGAAAATCAACTCAAACATGCGGCTGAATTCGTCAATCTGAAGCATCGTTGTGCCGCCGGGCGTGATGATTTGTGTCTTGTTCATGCCACCAAGGAAGGAGACGACCGTCAACCCGAAGGCGATGGTGAAGAACACCGTGGCGAACAAACCGGGCAAACGAGGGTCGCTGTCGAGTTTGCCCCGCTGACCGCCAAGCAGCCATGGAACACGGATCTGCGTCAGCGGAATTCGGAACTTGGCGTTACCCATGTTGGGGACGATCATCAGCGTAAACAAGCCGATGACAAGCACAAATTCGGGAGCCAGGGCGAGGACAAAGCCTTCTTCAAAGGGTTCAATTCGCTCCATTTCAGGCACCTCCCAAGATTGGAATCAAGAGCGTTTCAAAGAACGCTACCGTCCATCCGTTCATCATGTCAAGCGCAATCCACGGCATGACACCAAAGAGGATGGTGAAGGCCGCCATGATGAGCATGGCCACCTTTTCGCTGTCGCTGATGTCAGGAACGGGTTGACCCTTGAGGCTCTCCGGAGGTTGCGTTTCGTCGCCGCCCTCAAAGATGGTCCGCTGCATCGACCACAGGTAGTAGGCGGCGGTGATGGCGAGCACGAACGCCGGGCCGACCATCCAGAGCACGCTCCATCCCTCGGCGGCCAAGAAGTGCCAGAGGGCAAGGAACATCATCAGTTCAGCCACGAATCCAGCGAGCAATGGAAGACCAAGCGAGGCCATCCATCCGAACATCATGGAGGTCGCCAGCCACGGTGAGTGCTTGGCCATACCTCGCATCGAACCGATTTCCATGCTGTGGTAGTGGTGCTTGAACGCACCACAGACAGCGAAGAGCATGGGGCTGATGATGCCGTGAGCGAACATCATGAACAGCGCTGCGGCCCAGCCGAGCGGCTGCATGGTGGCGATGCCGATGAGGATGACACCCATGTGGGACACCGATGAATAGGCGACCATTTTCTTGAGGTTGGTTTGTCCCAGACACACGACAGCACCCCAAACGAGGGAAATCATACCGAGGGCCAACAAAGCGAACTGGAAGTGCTGAGCGGCGTGCGGGAAGAAGGCCAATGGCAGTCGGAACATACCGTAAGCACCCATCTTCAGCATGACACCGGCCAGCAGCATGGAACCGCCCGTGGGTGCCTGAACGTGCGCATCGGGCAACCAGGTGTGGAAGGGCACCGAGGGCAGTTTGACGAGGAACCCGATCATCAGCATGACGAAGAGGATCTTCTGCAGGCTCTCACCGAGGAACCAGGCACCACCGGCGTTGGCCGATTGAGCGTGGGCCGTCAAGGTGGGGATGTCGAACGTGCGTCCCGTCCAAGCACCAGCGTAGGAGAGGTTCTCCGGCTGGAGGAAGTAGACGGTGACCAGACCCAAGAGCATGATGACCGAAGCCGTGAACGTGTAGATGAAGAACTTCTGAGAAGCGTACTTTCGGTCGTAGCCACCCCACTTGAGGATGAGGAAGAACATCGGAATCAAGGTCAGTTCCCAGAACACGTAGAACATGAACAGGTCGAGGGCGACAAAGACACCGATGAGCGCCCCGCCCATCATCAAGACAAGCGGGAAGTACACGGCGGCGTTCTTTTCGTTCCACGTAGCGGCGATGGTCACCGGCAAGAGGAAGGTCGTCAGCCACACCATCGGGAACGACAGTGCGTCCATACCGACGCTCCAGTGGATGCCGAGGGATTCAATCCATACGTAGCGGAACTCGTAGTTGAAACTCCCAAAGGAAAGCGAAGCCCAATCCATCGTTCCTTCAATATATTCACTGCCGAAGAACATGGCCGTGGTGAGGGCTAACATCAGCAAGGAGAAGATGAGGGTCGCCATTCGAATGGACGGACCCATGCGCTCCCGAGCGGCAGGAGATGCGTAGGCCACGAAGGCCAGGATGGCAATGCTGCTGACAAGCGGCAGGGCGACGAGCGGAATGGAGATCCAGTCGGTCGTCATGCGACCACCCCCCAAATCAAGGCGAAGAGACCCAAGGTGCCCAACGCCGCCATCAAGATGTAATCACGGGCAGAGCCCGTGGTCAACGAGCGCAGCTTCGTTGAGAGTTGTTGCGAGGTGCGCTCAACCATCTTGACCGTGCCGTCAATCACACCGGAATCGGCTTCAGCGGCCTTGAACGAGAAGGCAGCCACGATCTTGAGCATGGCCATGTCGTAGTAGTGGTCAAAGTACAAGCGGTTCTCGAGGGCCGTTGCGAAACCGGATTGGCCGAAGGACGAATTGTCCCAGTGGTAGCGACCCTTCACAAACTGGTTGAGGGCCAAGACCGGTCCGAACCACGGCAGGGTGTTCTCGCCTTCGTCGAGCTTTCCACCGTAGAGGGAAAGGGCCAGACCGGGCCCGACGATGGCGCCGAGCAGGATGGCGATGTAGGTCAGCACGAAGAAGAACGAATCGCTGTTGGCAAAGGCGTGTTCCATCTCGTAGACGAAGCCTTCGAGGAAGCTCTTCTTGCCGTCAAAGAACGGCTTGTAGTACTCGTCGGGAGCCCAGTGGGTGAAGCCCATGCTGGCGAGCACAATGGCGCTCAAGCTCATGAAGGTCAGGATGAACAACGGCGTCTTGATCCACGTGTTGGTGGGATGGACATGGGCCGCTACGTCGGTCTTGGGTGAACCGGCGAAGGTCTTGAGCCACATGCGGGACATGTAGAACCCGGTCATGGCTGCACCGAGCAGCACGCACATGGCGGGGTAGAAGAATCGGGGGTCGTCGAGGGCCACGCGCCAGGTGTTGGCGATGATACCTTCCTTGGACCAGAAGCCACCGATGAGCGGGAAGCCCATGATGGACAAGGAGCCAACGAGCATGGCCGTGGCCGTGAGTGGCATCTTGGAGGCCAAGCCACCCATGTTCTCCATGGATTGGGCGTCAAACTCGTCGTGATGGTCGTGGTGGTCATCACCGGCCAGCGAGGCGAGGTGAACGCGGCCGAGGGTCAACTCCAACTCAGGGACGTTGATGCGTCCGTTACCGTCCATGTCAACAGCCTTCATGAGCCGTTGCATGTCCCAGGGTGGGAGGTCAGCGATGTCGGCCTTCTTGAGCGCCGTTTGGAACTCATAGGTGTCAATTTCACCCGACTGGTCAAGGTCGATGGAATTGAAGAAGCCAAAGACGGATTGGCCGCTGTCAGCCAAATAGTTGGCGAGCATGAGGAGTTCCTCGGGGTCTTCCTTGTGGTGGCCGTGGTCGTCGTGGTGGTGGAGGTGATGGTGGGCGTGATGCACTTCGTGGATGACAGCACCGCTGGCCATGAAGAGCATGCCCTTGGCCATGGCGTGATTGAACAAGTGGAAGAGCGCTGCACCAAAGGCCACGACAACAATGCCGTGGTTGACGTAGTAGTCGGGGTTGACCGTGCCGTCAGGGAGGTACTTGTGCCAGTACAGCGTGTTGGCGAGGTAGAGCGCCGCACCCAGTCCGGTGAAGATGTAGGCGAGTTGGGACATCGTCGAGTAGGCGAGGACCTTCTTGAGGTCGTGTTGAACAAAAGCGATGGCCGCCGCCATGACCGCCGTGGTTCCGCCGATGGCGGCGATGATGAAGGCCAAATCGGCCAACTCTCCGTGAAGGGCATCCGCACCGAAGAACGGGAACATGCGGGCCACGAGGTACAGACCGGCGTTGACCATCGTTGCGGCGTGGATGAGGGCCGAAACGGGCGTTGGCCCTTCCATGGCGTCGGGCAGCCAAACGTGGAGCGGGAATTGAGCGGACTTGCCCACCGCACCAATGAACATCAAACCGAGTGCCCAAGCGAGCATGCCTGAGTTGTTGGCGGCCACCTGCTCGATGTTGCCTTCGTAGAACACCACGGCGTAGTCGAGTGCACCCTGGTCAGCGCCGGCATAGGGGTGGAACAGCGACCAGAGGATGGCCAGACCGACCATGAGGAACACGTCGCCAACACGGGTGGTGAGGAAGGCCTTCTTGGCAGCGTAGGCAGCGCTGGGGCGCTCGTAGTAGAACCCGATGAGGAGATAGGAACACAGACCCATCAGTTCCCAGAAGATGAACAGCCAGAGGAAGGAGTCGGCGAGCACCATCCCGAGCATCCCCGAACAGAAGAGCACGAACTCAGCGTAGAAGCGGTGGTTGCGGTTGTCGTTGATGGGATCGGTGTTCATGTAACCGATGGCAAAGGTGTTGATGAGCAAGCACAGGAAGGATGCGATAAACAGCAGCATCACGGTGACGTGGTCAATGTAAACGCCGAACCCGAGTGAAATTTCGGTGACGGTGGTTTGGCCTGAATCCCACATCCCCGAGGTGAACCAGGTCCACCCGTCGGTGTCGGCCGAGCCGTTGCCACCGATGAAATCGGTGATGAGCCACAGCGAGAGCAAGAGGCTTCCTGCCATGACTGGGAGGGCGATGAGCCCGCCTTCCTTGAGCGTGTTTTTCCACATGGAATTACCGTTGAACATCTTGCCGAAGAAAAGGATGACCGGGAAGGCCAACATGGGGAGCAAGAGGATGTAGGGGGCGTATTCCAACGCCGTGCTTTGAATTGCTTCTGAACTGCCTGAACCTGCCATCATCTCACCTCAGTTCTTCAGGACGTTGACGTCGTCCAGCGTAATCGATTCGTGTTGGCCGTACATGGCAAGGAAAATGGCCAATCCGATGGCCACTTCCGATGCAGCGATGGCGATGGCGAAGATGGTGTAGACCCATCCCGTCGTATCGCCGTGGTGCACGGCAGCGGCAGCGAATTGCATGTTGGCGGCGTTGAGCATCAGTTCGATGCACATGAGAACGATGATCGCGTTCTTTCGGGTGAATGCACCGGCCAAGCCGATGACGAACAGAAGGGCTGACAAACCGGAAACCCATGCTGGATCGATCATTCTTCTTCACCTCCGAACTCCCAGAGAAGGTTCTCCATTCGCTCATCACGAACGAGGTAGGCAGCGCCCATCATGGCCATGGCCATGAGCAAGCCGAGAACGAGAAGAGCGAAGCCCCACTCGGACAGAAGGGAGTCCGCCAAGCCAGCGGTCGTGGGCGTGGTCGTGGCCGGGTCGGCCCACACACTTTCATCGTTGAGTACAGCAACGAGGATGAAGCCCAGGGCCAACAGGCCAAGACGGGTGAACAGCGAGGTGAACTTCATTCGAAGTCCTCCTCGAGAATTTGACGTCGAGTCAGCATGATACCGAACAGCACCACCAACCCGACACTGGCCAAGTAGACCAGAATCTGAATGGCAGCCAAGAATTCAGCACCCAAGAGGATGAAGATTCCTGAGACGGCCATGAAACAGAAGATCAGCGAGAGCATCGAGTGCGCCACACGCTGAGCAAAGATGAGGCCGAGCGCTCCACCGAGCGTGATGGCTGCGAACAGAAAGAACACACCGGTTTCGGCAGCGCTGGCCACGTCCATCTCAGGCATCCCCCTTCACGGTCTGTTCAAGCAACGCTCTGGCCTGATTGGCCCATTCATCGCGCTTGACACGCCCGGGGAAGAATTCGATCGCTTCGTTGACTTGATCTTCCAGCTCACTGGTCATCTTGCTGATTTGGGAGAAGGTGTAGATGCCAAGAGCGTTCAATTTCTCTTCGATGAACGGTCCGACGCCTTTGATGGTCTGAAGATCGTCCTTCTCGTTGGCGTTGGCCGTCCCAAGAATGGTGAAATCAATCGACTTTGAGCGTTCTTTGACACGCTCGAGTTCGGCTTGTTTCTTCTCTTCCTTGCTGGGTGTTTTGGTTTCGGTGGTTTCCGGTTCGGCGGGCTTGACGGTTTCGACCTCAGCCTCAACGGGTTGGGGCGCTTCAGCCGCAGCCTTCGCTTCCTTGGCAGCCTTCTTGGCTCGCTTGTCGCGCTCCTTGGAGGCTCGCTTGGCCAACTCGGCGTCAACGGCTTCCTGATGGACGCCGGGCAGAACACGGGTACGAGAGGCGTCAAACCACAGGTCTTGACGGGTAAAGCCGGACATGCCGTCGTATTCGTTGGTCATGAAGAACGAGGTAAAGCCGCAGGCCTCCATGCACAGGCCGCAGAACATGCAGCGACCGAGGTCAATGCGACCGGAGACGATTTGGTCATCGGCGGGGTAAAGTTCCGACGTCGACACCACGGCCTCTTCCCCTGAATCGTTCCAGCGAACGGTGGCGGAGCTTCCGGTCAGGTCCAGCACTTCGGCAAAGCGCCATTCTTCGGGCGGCGCCGTGTGGGCCGTGACGTGGTTGAACGTGTCCAGGCCGGCCAGCACTTCAGGCACTTCGACAGCAGCAAACTTGCCGACCTCGAGTTCAGCACCAAAGCCTGCATGCTCGCCTTCAGCGTTGTCGAGCACGTCAACTCGAAGCTCGGTCGTCATGTGGAGACAGTCGTTCGGGCAGATGTTCACGCACATCTTGCACGCCGTACAGGTCTCCCAAATGACGCCGATTCGCCCGTTGTAGTTACCCGGCACGAACAGCCAAGGCTCCATGTCCTCGAGGCGTTCGTACGGGTACTGCACCGTCTGAGGCTTCCAAAGCGTTGGTTTGAGGTCAGAGGTCACACGGTCGGGGGCAAACTCCTGACGAGTGATGTCGTTCATCTCTGCAGAAGAAGCGGCACGAGCGCGACTTCCGTCGTCAAGGAATTCGGGGTGGGAGGTGTTGTGGTAGGCACCAAGGCGCTTTCCGAAACGCTTACCGATGAACGGGAAGGTGCGCAAGGCCGTGATCAGCGTGATCTTAAACGGGTACCAAAACAGGTTTCGGAAGTTGGGCTGTGCGTGTGGATGCATGGGCATGGTATCACCTCACTCCTGCCCCGGGGTAACCGTCCCCGCGGGCTTGTCCGTATGGACGTGGAACATACGTTCCTGATTGACCGACTTGTCTTCGTCGTTCAGATAGATGAAGAACACACCCAGCCAGAAGGCCGTGGTGAGCACGGGCACGAGGAGGGGGATGCCGAAGGCGTCCCAAGCCATGCCGCCTGCGGGCTCGTTCTGGGCCGACATGCCGTCGGGGTTGAAGAGGTACAGGCGGTAGACGAGGGCCAGCACGACCTGAAGCACGGCCAGCGGCAAGAGCATGCGCCAGCCAAATTCGAGGATCTGGTCGGTTCGAATACGTGCAAGGGCAAAGCGGGCCCAAACGAAGACGATGAGGAAGACCAACCACGACTTGATGAGCGTGACGATGGCTCCGGGAATCAGCGGAACGGCCTCGCCAATCACCGGCAGGGAGGCGAGGGTGCCGTGGAAGGGCAGGTGCCAGCCGCCGAGGAAGAAGTGTGTGAACAGGAAACAAGCAGCGTAGGTGCGGATGTATTCAGCCATGAACAGCATCCCGAATCGCATGCCGCCGTATTCCGTCCACCAGCCTTCAACCAGTTCGGCCTCGGCTTCGGGCATGTCAAAGGGCACACGCTCGACTTCGGCGATCATGGTCACCAAGAACAGCGCAGCGCCCAAGGGCATCAGGAAGATGTTCCAGGCGCCTGCGGAATGCTGGAAGTGAATGCTTTCGATGATGTTGAAGGTGCCCGAAAGGATGGCGACAGAAAGCAAGGTGAGCAAGAGCGGAATCTCGTAAGCGGTGAGTTGAGCAGCCGAACGAATACCACCGATGAGGGTGTACTTGTTGTTGGATGACCAACCAGCGAAAAACACGCCGATGGGCGCAATCCCGAAGATGGCGATGGCGTAGAGAATCGAGAGGTCGGGGTTGGTGGCGTATATGCCGCTGGAAAGCGGAATCATGCCCAAAATCAAAAGCGTGGACGAGACGATGAGGAACGGCGACACCTCGAAAATGAGGCGGTCGGCTCGCTGAGGGACCATGTGTTCCTTGACGAGGAACTTCATGCCGTCGGCCACGTTTTGGAAGAAGCCGGGCAGGATGGTCTTGCCCATCCACGAGCGGTTGTTGACACGGTCAACGGTGGCGAAGTTTTCATCGCGGTTGCCGAAATTCTTGTTCAACCACTTGTTGACGGCGCCGATGGGTTTGCCCAAGCCAAACGGTAGCATGTTCCACCATTCGCCCGCCGTGACACCGTTTTCACCAACCCAGAGGGAGCGAAGAGCCGTGGTGGCACCGTAGCGGTCTTGCATACGGGCCACCGCCTTGCGTTCAATCCAAAGGATAGCAAATTGCGAGAAGAAGAGCATCAGGAAGACGACGTTGACCACGGCGAAGGTGGCGATGGCAAACGAAAGGCTCCCGGCGCTCTCTTCGAGCGGCGTGCCTTCCAAAAGACCGATGATGCCAGAGCGGAGCAAGCCGTCCTTGCTCAGAAAGAAGCCTACCAAATCGTACTTGTCATCCATGATTTCACCTCAGCGGTCGGTCTCTCCAATGCAGGGGTCGAAACTGCCCATGATGGCCGGAATGTCGGCTACTTTGTACCCAATCATCGTCTTAGCAACGTAAGGAATCGTGATGAACATCGGTGAGCGGATGGAAAGGCGGTACGGGTTCTTGCCTCGACCGTCGCCACCGCCCTGGATGTAGAACTGCGATGCACCACGGGTGCACTCGTAGTGGGAGAATCCAGTGGCGCCTTCAGGAGCACGGGTGGGGGCCTTGGCCAGAATCATTTCGTCGCCGTTGGCGTAGTTGGTGTTCTTGCCGCCTGGAATCTTCTCAATGGCGTCGAGGATCATGCGGCAAGACTGGCGCATCTCTTCCATGCGAACACGGTAGCGATCGTAACAGTCAGCACCCTTGACCGAGGTGGGCTTCTCAACGGCCGGCTCCCAGTCAACTTGGTCGTACACCGAGTAGGGGTGAGCCCAACGCACGTCGTAGTTCACACCTGCGGCGCGGATGTTGGGGCCGGACACACCGGCGTTGACCATGTCTTCTGCCTTGGCGTAGCCGACACCTTGGAGGCGAACGAGCCAGATGGTGGACTCGTCAAGCATCATTTCGTACTCGTCGATGCGGTGCTCGAACAGCTTGACCTTGGCGATCAAACGGTCGGCAAAGCCGACAGGAATGTCGCGCTTCACGCCGCCAACACGGGGGTAATTGTAGTGCATTCGAGAGCCGCCGAGCTCTTGGAGCAGGTCAAGGAACATCTCACGGTCTCTCATGCACCAGGTCATGAGCGTCAGGCTGCCGATGTCAGGGCCGTAGGCACCCAGCCACATCAGGTGGGAGGCCAATCGCTGGCATTCAGCGGCGATGAGACGGATGTATTCTGCTCGCTCGGGCACGTCGACTTCGAGCAAGTCCTCGGCTGCATAGATGTAGGAGTTGGCCCAAGTCATGGCGCTCACGTAGCAGAGGCGGTCGCAGTACGGCGTGATCTGGGTGAAGTCCCGAGATTCGGCGATTTTTTCCACGCCACGGTGAATGTAGCCAAGTTCGGCTTCGGTGTCGACCACCGTTTCACCGTCGACTTTCACGCGCAGGGTCCACAGACCGTGCGTCATCGGATGTTGGGGGCCCATCGTAATCCACATTTGTGCCATGGTTTCACCTCACTTGACGCGACCCTCGTCGGTTGGTTTTCGACCGAAGCCCTGGGCGTCGTCGTACATTTCGTTGAAATCGTGATAGCGGATTTTGTGCTGCTTCTGCAGCGGATGGAACCCATCGGGACTGTCGTGAGGATTGAGGACACGGTGCATGTTTTCGTGGCCCTCGAATTGGATACCCACGAGATCCCAGGTTTCCTTCTCGTTCCAGTCTGCACCGACCCAGATGTTCTGAACGCTGGGGACGGTGGGCGTCTCGCCCTGAGGGAGCGTGATGACCACCTCGAGTTCCAGCGGGATATCCATGCCGGCGAGCTCTTCAGCCACGTGAACGGTGTTGGTGTGTGGTGCTTGGTCCAAGACGGGTTGACGCATCAGGTGATAGACAACCTCCCAGCCACGCTCGGCCCCGCCTTCGGGGTAGTGTGTGCCGGTGACCATTGAACAGTAATTGACGCCGAGGTCGAAACGAAGGTGCTTGGCCACGGCCGTCCAGTGCTGGGCGGGGACGTTAACTCGGGTAAACGCCATCTTGTGGGCGTTGGCGTGGTGTTCCACCGAAGCGGCAACATCGGAACCGCCAAACCGGTCAACGAGGCTGGCAACAGCGTGTTCGGCCGCTGCGTCGGCTTGAGCGTTGGTGATGCGCATGCCCATGGTCAGTCCTCCCCGACGATGATGGGTTTGTCGCCCTTGCGGCCGCTGCTGGGGGCTGCGCCGATGCGGATGATCTTCTCGCGGAGCAGGCCGAAGCCGTCGATGAGGGCTTCCGGACGAGGTGGACACCCTGGGATGTAGACGTCGACAGGAATGACGGTGTCCACGCCTTCGAGGATGTTGTAGGACTGGAAGTACGGGCCACCGGAAATGGCGCACTCGCCCATGGCGATGCAGTACTTGGGTTCGGGCATTTGCTCCCAGAGACGGACGATCTTGTCGGCGAACTTCTTGCTGATGGGGCCGTTCACGAGCAGCACGTCGGACTGACGGGGCGAAGAGCGGAACAGCACACCGAAACGGTCGCCGTCAAAGCGGGGCGTAGCAGCAGCGGCCATCTCAATAGCGCAGCACTTGATGCCCAAGTGGAGCGTGAACAAGGATTTGCGACCGGCCCAGTTGAAGTAGCGGCCAGCGAGGACGCTCAGGAACTGCTTGATTTTGGTGGCTTTGAGGGCTTCATCGGTGACATCGCCGACCATCTCAACGAGAGCTCGGCTGTTGAATGCGGCGTAGTTTTCGTCTTGTCCTGCCATGTTCAATCACCTCAGATGTAAATGCGGCCTCGCTTGCGGAACACGTACCACACGCCAAGCGACATGGTAGCGAAGAAGATGCCGAGAATCGTCAGGGCGTCGGTTGCACGAGCGACGGCAGCCTCTCGGTCCACGACGTCAATCGCCGTGGCGTCGGAAGCAACCATGCCACCCAGCACGAGGAACATGAAGGCGACGTCAAAAACAAGGAAGATGATGGCGTACCAATAGTATTGGAAGTGGAACTGGATCATCGCCTCACCCACGGGTTCGCTGCCGCACTCAAAGGTGGTCAAGCGGCGAGGGTAGAGGCTGTGGTCTCGCTCGTAGCCCTCGAGGAGGTAGGAGCGGGTGACGTGGGGTCGAGCCGGATCAACCTTGGGACGAACCACCCACGTGATGAGGAAATTTGTCAGCGGCATGATGATGCCAACCACGGTCAAGAAACCGATGGAAAGGTAGGCGCTTGGCACGGATTCAAGTCCCGACATTGGTTCACCCCCGGAGAACGCATACGCTCTCCGATTTTACCGACTTGAGGCCCCTCCATAAGCGTTGTCTGTCGCCTCGGTGCAAACGGGGGTGTCGAGCCGCCACGGGCATGGGCGCAGCCCATCGTTTTCACCAAGTTTGACAGCGAGTTGTTGCGCTCATCTTCGGCGGCTCAGGACAGCGGCCACAAGCAGCACGACCAGCACGGCCCCTGCCACTTGTGCGACCATCGCGTTGGACAGGCCGAGCACCCCTTCTGGAGCGGAGCCCATGGCTGCGAATTCGATGTTCTGGCGGTCAAGGACGCCCGTTTCGGTTGGCTCCGCCGACACCGTGAACTTGTACGTGTCATCAATTTCGGCGCCGTAAGGCGCACGGACAGTGACCTCCACGAGGAGGGTTTCTCCTTCGTTGACGGTGCAGAGGAGGTCGTTGTTTTCCGTGATGCAACCGAGGTGATCGCTGTCGAGCACGACGGACCAACCGCGGAGGTTCTCAGAAGCAAACACGCGAATTTCGCTGCGGATGTTGCCGGTGTTGACCACACTGATCTCCTGCGTGACGGCGGGTTGGCCGTAGACGACATCCAGCTCCTGTCGCTCGCCCGCTTCGACAAACTCAATCTCGTGAATGATGCTGACCTCGAGGGAAATCGTCACCAACCCCGAACGATCGGCTGCATTGGAGACGCTGGTGGCAAGAATTTCGAGAAGGCCCCCTTGGCCCGTTTGTGCACCGGGATTCACGCTGATGGTGAGTTCGATGTAGACTTCGAACGGACGAACTTCATGCCCTTCCATGAGGTCGTTGTTGAACCTGATGTTGTCCGCCTCAATCTCGTCCCTGCCCAGAAGCGGCTCTTGGGTGTCGCTGTCCATCACGAAGGTGCCGTTGGCCAAGTCCCAGATGCCGTAGCCTTTGGGCACGGGGAGTTCACCCGCCACCGGGAGGTTGTACGCCACCATGGACCGGGTTGCAATGCCTTCAAGGCCACCCAGCGTAAACACAGCGTCGTCGTTTCCGTCACCGGTATTGCGAACCCACATGCCAATGGTTTGCTGGCCGTTGGGCGGCAACACCACCGAAGCCGAGGTGGCAGTGTCGGTGTTTTCGAGGCGGAGGTCCATGGAGAAGTTGCGGTCGGACAGAACAGCGAGGAACTCACCCTGGCGCTGGTTGTCGGGAATACCGTCACCATCACGGTCCTGTGAATTGGGGTCATCCTTGTTGCGAACACGCACGGTGAGTCGGGTGTTCTCCAACTCCTCCTCGCCGTCAATGCTGACCACGAGGTACACCGTTGTGGTGGTTTGAGGTTCGATGTCGATTTCCGTGAAGGGCATGCCGTCCTCGTTCTCAAAGGACGTGCCCCAACCCGGGCTGGCGGTTTGCGATACCACGGAAAGCCCGATGGTGTCCCGGACGTTGCCTTCGTTGACCAAGTTGATGGGGAAGCGAACATCGGTGCCCGAGCGGCCCGTTTGGTCGGTCGCCGGGGTTTCAATCTCCAACCCATGAATGGCGGCCACAGTCACACGAAGCGTGACCGTGTCGTAGGCCGTACCACCGGAGGAGGGAAGGACACTGAACGTCAACTCCACTTCTTCCGTGGCCAGCGCGTTGACGGGCACACGCACGGTCACGCCAACATTGGCGGATTTCTCGTTGCCATGTCGGGAGCCAACGGACACCGAGGAGGCGTCAAGTTGGACGGCCCAACCGGTGGGTGCGATGGAGGAAGCGACTCGAAGGTTGTCCTGGCCGTTGCCTTGGTTGGTAATGGTGAGGGTGGTGGACTTGTTGCTGCCGGGCTCGATGTTCGAGAGAATGGAATTGGCGACGGAAATGCTGGCGCCTCGGGACTGTCCAACGATGATGCGCAGGTCGGCCTGGCACTTGATGGGGCCGTTGTTGCCGTCTTTTCCGACGATTTGCACGACTGTTTCTGAGCCGGCGGTCACCGAATCGTCTGGTGAAACGACGAAATCGAACGCTCGCTCACCGTTCCCGTTGTCGTAAGGCAAGAGCCCTGATGAGGCGCCGTCGACTTGAACCCAAGCAGACTTGCTGCCCACAGCAGAGGCCGAGACCGTCCAGTCGGCGTTGCCGTCGTTGGCGTAGGTGGCCGTGATCTTGGTGTCATCGTCGGGGTTCACACTCACGGAAGTCTTGCTGAGTGCGAGGGTGCACTTCTTGAGCAACGGGACGGTCAAGTCAAAGTCTTCCGTGTCCTTGGCTTCTTGTGAGGGGTCGTTGGCCACGGTGCCGGTAACTTCCCAACAGTACTTGTCAGCCGAGGCACCTTCGGGGACCTCAACCGTGGCGAAGACGATTTCAGACTCCTCCTGATCGACGTTGACCGAGGTTTCGCTAAGGGTGACGGTGAAGGAAGAGGCAGAGGCGCAACCGGGTCCATCGCCTTCGCTCACGGCGAGGTTGACCGTTTCGTTGGTTTGTCCGGTGTTTTCCACCTCAATGCGGTAGTCAAGTTCCTCTTCCCCGTTCCAGTCTTTGCTTCGGTCCGAATCCGTGATGATGAGGTCGACGCCAAACACGGCACTGCCGGAGCCGTCTCCGGCTGTGGTGGTGACCGTCACGGATTCTTGAGCGGGTGCGCCGGCAACATCGGGGGGTGTGGCCTGTTCGTTTGCTGTCACTGTGACGGTGGTGTCGCAGGAACCTTCAGCGGTTTGTGTCAAGGTGATGTTCATGGTCGCCTCTTCGTAGGAGCCTGCATCAATGGGCCCTGGAATCTGGGTGATGCTGGAGGTGTAGGCATTGCATTCCTGCGTGGCCTCTTCGGACGTGGCAAGGGAGACGGTGACGGGGTTGGAACCGGTGTTTCGAACCCGGATGGTGTACTCGCCGGCTTCTCCTGGATTGACTTCGAGGGCGGTGGGGATGGCGGTGACCAAAATGGAGGCGTCGCGGCCGTCTGCCGAGACCACTGGCGCCGAGAGCGGCAGGAGTGCCCCGCACATCACCAGCACGAGAAGGATGGCCGTCCGGCGTGAAGCGGTCACTGCGCTTGCCGTAGGCACCATGGACTGCGCTCGGCGTTCTCCTATCAAAACCCTATGCTCCACGTGCTTCACGCTGTGCGGTTGGCTCAGGCTTGAACGAAGGACGAAGCGGGTGCTTGGCAGTTGATGCAAGCAGGAATTTCATGAGCGCCACACCCGTTGAAACCGTCAGCGTGGTACCTTGCCCCGCACGAAGGGCAACCCACCATCGCTGTGGTGACCGGTTGGCGACACGTCCAGCACATCGGCGGAGGCGTGGATTGCACTGCAGGCGCAGACGTTGTTGCTTGTGGAACAGGCACGGCAGCCGATGGGACGGTCATTGCTGGCGAAACGAGGGCCCCGGGCGCAGGTTGAGCAGCAGGTGCCGCACCGGGGAGCGGCATGGGAAGCACGCTCGGCATCGCCTTCGGCACCGAGGAGGCGTCCTTGCCTCGCACCACCTGTATGCCCAGGAACGCAAAGGCCGCGAGAAGAATGGCCCCGAGAAGAGCGATGGCCAACGAGGTGGTCAGGCCACTTTCACCGGAGGTCCCAATGGGCTCGCCTGTTGACGATACGGTGAACGCAAACGAAGCGGTGGACGCCGTGCTTTGAGCTAACTCAAGCGAAATGGAGGCTTCACCCGGTGAGTCCGCTCGCACATCGAGGCGGACCAAGACGGATTGACCGATGTCCAAATCCACAATGTCCGTGCCGTCAACTGAAGCGCTCCAAGCAGACGGCGTTTCCACGAGCAACTGTCGCTGAAGCGGCGTGTTGCCGGTGTTGGTGATCTCCAGCGTGATTTGGCGTTCCTGACCGGTGGTGAACTGCGGAACGGCGCCGATGTCCCATTCAACCTGTTCGTTCACCGCTACCAGCAAGCCCACCGTGGTGGATTGCTCCACGCCTGCGTCATTGAGGATCACGGTAAACGAGGGCTCTGACATTGGCGCCATCTCACCATCGATCACGACGTTGCAAACCACGGGCACGACCTCACCCTTGCCCACGGACTCAACGGGCGTGCAATCACCAAACAAGCCCGAATCCAACCGCAGGCTTGCACTGGGGCTCCACACCGTGTCAGCCCCGTTGCCGAGCAACCAAGTGAACTTGAGATTCTCTCCCGAGGGGTGGGTGCCAGCGCCTTGGGGGTTGGTGAAGGAGGTGCCGTCTTGAAGTTCCAAGCTCACGAAGGTCAGGGTCGGTTCCGCCAAGGCCTCAACGTTGAGTTCACCCGTCCACGTGAAGCGGTTTGACCCGTTGTCAAGATGGAGTTTGATGGTCCCGGAGCGAGCGTTGCTTCCCGCCTCGAGGGTGTAGAGGAGGTTTTTGCTGGTCGCCCACGGCAGGTCAACCACTTCAAGAGCAGTGACCACAGACCAACCACTTGGAAGTTCGAACGACGGTGTGAGATCGAAGTCAACGTTGCCTTTGTGTTCAAGCGAATACCGCAACGTCAACGAGGAGTCAGGACGGAGGGTCCCAAGATTGGATTCAATGTTGATGAACACCTCTTCCACCGTCATCACTTGAATGGGAATTTCGAAGACCTTGAGTTCAGCGTTTTCCGTTTGACTGACCGCCGTCAGCTTGACGACACGCTCGGCACCGGCTGCGGTCATAACTTGGGGCGGCGTGAACATCAAGCCCACCGCACGGAAGGCTTCGCTGTTGATCAAACCCGTTGAACCGGATGAGGCCCCTGCTTCACTGCCGAGGTTGGTGAACCCAGCCTGCCAACCGGCTGGTGCCTCGAGGAACAAGTCGTAGCCGATGGGTGCGTTGCCGTTGTTGTAGAATCGGACCGTGATGTTGGTCGGGTCAGAAGGATGAACCGGCACGACCTGGTAGTCAAACGCCACCTCAGCATCAGGCAAATCGGGAACGATGAGGTCGAGATTCAGCGGGTAGTCGACACCGTTGTCGACGTCCAAAGCCAACAGGTCAATCCGGTACGTTCCGGGTGCGGGCGGGTCGGGATGAACGAGGGTGACGATGATGGATTCCGTAGCCTGACCTTCCATGGAGAAATTGGATTCCGTGCTACCAATGTACCACGGCATGGTTTGACCGGACTCAACATGCAGCACCTCGCCGGTTTGCATGGAGGCGTTGGTCGGGATGAGGGCCGTGTTGGTCAAGGAAACATTCCAGGACGTGGTCGTGATCGTGCTGGAACGCAGTGTTTGGACGGGGGTGGAGGTTTGGAGTTTGACGCCCGGGGCCGTGATGTTAACTTGAACGTCCAACCGGTTGTTGTCCTCTCGGATTTCCTCCATGTTGTCATCCGGGTCGATGATGAAGGAGAGGGTGCTCGTCCCTGCGGATTGAGGCGTCCACGGCCACATGAGCACTTTGGACGACCCTGCTCCGAGTTCAATCGTCCTCCTCGACAGTTCCGTACCGTCCACCTCAAACGCAATCGGGAAGGCCTCGGCTTTGACGTTTCCAAAGTTGAAGAACGAGGTTGTCAATTGAACCGGATCGTCAACTTGTGGAATGGCGACGTCCATCTGGAAGTCCTCGGGCACCACCTTCGGGTCGGGGCGGAGGTCGTTCACACCATGACCGAGCACGGCGACGGCGTAGGGCTGTGTCTTCCCACCGCTGTGTTGAGCGTCCTTGACCTTCACCGTCCAAGTCCCCTGGACGGCGTTATCGATGAGCACGACTTCGAGGTTGTTGACGCTGTCCCGCGTCCCGCCGGTGGCTGACCGGCCGTTAGCGAAATCATTGCCAAGGTAGACCGTACCGTCGGGTGCCGTGACTTCCAAATCCAAATCGTTCACGAGTTGCGCACTGGAAAACCGGGAACCACGCTCATCCGACCAGGTCAAGACAGCCTTGAACATCCCCGAAGATTGCGAGACGTTGAACGAATACGACTTGCTGTTGCCCGTGCCCGACATCACCGAGCGGTCGTCCACCCAGATGCCCTGACCACCCGGAGGTGCGAGGCTGTTGCGCAAATTGACGCGCCCCCAACCTTCGTCGTCGTTGGGGATGTCACGCGCACCCATGTCCTGAGCGCCAAGCACGAGCAAGGCCTTGACCAGCGCACCTTGGGGCGATGGTCGTTGCGCAATTTCCTCAAGGTATTCGCGCACCATGACGGCGGCACCGGCGGCGTTGGGTGTCGCCATCGACGTGCCCGTGTATTCGAGGTAGTACGTGTTGCTCCACGTTGCACCACCGGTGTCAGCGGCTTCTTGGGCCCGACATGAGCGTACGTAGCCGCCGGGGGCAACGAGATCGGGTTTGATGCGACCGTCCTCGGTGGGGCCTCGAGAGGAACCGCTCATCATCACGTCCGGGGCGTTGTTGTAGCGATTCTTGTGATTGCCAACGGAGATGACGTTCTTGGCGGTGGCGGGCGGCGAGACCGTGCTGCTGCCCGGCCCGTCGTTCCCTGCCGCGAACAGGATGGTCAGACCTTGGACACCGTTGTAGTAGCGGTCATAGTAGTTGGCTCGGTCGTCAACATCCTCGGTTTCTGAATTGTACTTGGACTGCTCACTGGCAGCTGACGAACCCCACGAATTGGTGTGCGTTCGTGCGCCGGCGTTGTAGGCCGTGTTGAGCAGGTTGTTGAGGGAGGGCGACTGGAAATTACCGGTGTTGTCGTTTTCCATCGCTTGGAAGTAAAGATCGGCGGCTTGAGCCACGCCACCGTAGCCACCTCGGAATCCATCGCCCAGTACGGTGCAGGCCACGTGCGTGCCGTGCCCGGAGTGCTTGTCGGCGGTGGAACCGTCACCGATGACGTCGTAATTCCCTACGACTCGCGTACCAAAATCACCGTGGTCTTCGTCAAGACCTGCATCCGCCACGGCCACGGTTTGACCCGAGCCATCCAAGTCCGTGGTGAAATAGGTCGTCATGGTGTTCGTGCCCATGTGCCCGCGAGACTGATCGTTGAAGGCGCTGAAGGCAGGGTCGGGTCGAAGCTGCATGAGCGCCGGTTGGCGAAGCAAGATGGACAGGTCCGCCGTCGTCAGCATCCCTTCGTATCGGCCGTCGTCCCATGCATGCGGGTCGTCCATGACCTGGCGAGCCACTTCGCCGAGGCTTTGCTCAAGCAGGACCCCCGCATTGTCGGCCAGGGCGACCGTTTCAACCGGGCCGGCATCGTCTCGCCAACCGTCCATGCGGAGCAAGGTGTTCTGGATCGCCGATTCACCTTCCGAGAGAAGGGAAAGGTCCAGCAGGTCGTTGTGCAGGAACATGGCGAGGGGAACGGCGTGGCTGGTGGCAATCCCCGGGTGGCGTTCGGCCTGTTGGAGGGCCAAGGGCGTGCCTTGGACCATCAGGCCCGAGGGTGAAACGAATTCGCGAACCGCCAAGCCGGGTTCCTGGTCGAGTTCGTTGCGCACGTCATGAAGGCGCATGTCGTTTGAAACAACGAGCATCAACACGTCAAAACGTGGCTCGAGCAAGGCCTCAGGAACCGGCCGATCCAACGTGAAGCCGAGGTGGTCGAACACACCGATGGGTGTTCGCGCCAGTTGGTCCCGGTTTTCCGAAGCGAGGTTGGTGTCCATCACACCTTGAGCGTCCCGGTAGACGTCTTCGCGAACATCGAAACGAACCCATTCTGGATTGAACGTCGTCACCTCACCGGATGGCTGAGATGGAAGAAGGAGTGAACTCGAGGTGGAAAACAGGAGGAGAACGACAAACACGCCTGCACTGAGGCGGTTGGAAACTCCAGCCATGGTTCAGCCTCAGGCTCCTGTCCTTTATCGGTTCGGTCTTGATGTCCAAACAAGGCTCAATCGAGGGGCCAGAAATGGCGCTCGGCTTTGTCCGTGAGGATCTCTTGCGACCATTCACCGACTTGGTGGATGAACGTGTCCGGCTGACGAAGTTGGCCGGTGTAATCGCGGTACTCCAAGTCAATGATGAGGTTGTATTCATCCCAGACCGTGTAGCCAACGACCATCATTTCCAAGTCGTCGCCTGAGATGGATGAGTGACTCTTCAACACATCCAGTTCCAAGGACATGCTGTCGATCAACGTCCCGTCCAGCGTTTGAAATTCGATTTCAAGGACGACATCGGTGATGGCTCGGCTACCGTCGTTGTGGAGTTCGGCCATCATTAAATGGCCACCGCGTTGCATGTAGTGCGTTTCAACGGTCACCGAATCACGCGGCAGCACCCAATACCAACCGCTCACGGTGAGCGTGATGAGCATGAACAGCACGGCACCCGCCATGGCCACACGAGAGGGCGTGACCTCTCGCTTGAGGGTGGTCAGAATCTTGGCCGCTTCCTGCGCAGCCTCCCAATCCTCAAGTTCCTGTCCTTCGAGCGGAGATCCACCCTGGCGCAGGTCTTCAGCCGTTGGTTCCACCATGTTGATCACCCGAAAATCATGGCCAAACCGCTGGCAAACGCAGAACTGATCGGGTCGATGACCATGATGTGACGGGTTTCAACGAACTCGCCGGTCAGCGAACCCACCAAGGAGAGGTCGGTAACAATGCCGTTGACGCCGATGGATGAGGCGGTGGGCACGATGCCCGTGAACTGTGCATCCAGCAGCACAGCTCGACCTTCCATCTGGTAATCACCGAACACAGGGTAGAGCCAGGGCTCAACCAGTCCAGGTTGGATGTAGGCCTCAGCCGTGGCCACCAAGCGTCCATCGGTGATGTCGTCGATGACGATGAGCGGATAGTCCTCCGGCCCCGAATAAATGTGAATGGTGGCGCCCTTGAGGTTTTGACCAACGAACTCCACGCGCTCAATGGTCACACCGGGCGTTGCAGGAACATCGGTTTGTCGCACGTAGACCCGCTTCACACCCGAACCCGAGGATTCGACACGCATACCAAAGTCATCGGTCAACTCGAGGACGAATCGTGTTGGGAGGTCCTCAGCCAGCATGAGCACGTCGCCTTTCGCTTCGATGGCCCGGCCGCTCGCCTCGAGGTAGAGGTCCATGTCGTCGGTGTTCGAAGCGTAATCCAGGGTTCGCATCCCTTGGAACGCCGTCTGTTCACGGATGTCGAAGCGTGTATCGGGCTCGGTGGCAAGGTGCATTTCTCCTGGCAGATCTCGCATGAAGGCTGTGGAAGGGTACCAGAAACCGTCGACATAACGCAGTTGCTTGAGCATCAAGGAATCAGCCGAATGTCCATTGATACGATGGATTTCAGGGACCACCAAATCAAGCACCAACACGTCACCAATGACCGCCGACACATCGGTGGACTGAGGGATGCCGACGACCAATGCCTCGACGCGTGTGAGCGCGTTCTGGTCAATGAGGATGGCATGGGCTGACTTCAGACGAACGCCAGCGTCGTAGAACATGTCCACAGAAACACGCGGGACCGTGAGATTTTCTTGCGTTGAGAACAACGCATTGACCTCAACATTTCGCGGCATTGTGGTGTCGAGGCCGTCGATGAACAACTCGACATCCTGCCCGTCCAACCCGTTGGCGATGATGGTCATCTGAGGGTACCTCGGTTGCCATTGCGACATCTTGAGATCGATTTCGTAGGTCGGGACGCCTGCCAACATTCGGAAGTCGTAGACGAGTTCAATTTCACCGGCCGGAAGCGAGGGAAGCCACGCCCGCAGGTGCCAAGCACGCATGTCCTGAAGGGTCAGGCCTTCCTCCTCGAGTAAACTGAGGTTCATGCTCGCCGCTTCATCTTCGGAAACCCGTCCGTCTTCCATCGCATCGACGAGCGCAACCGCTGCGGTGATGTTGATGGCCTCCAGAATGGTGATGGCTTCAACTCGTTCGGTCGCGTCGATACGCCCGTCGGCCAGGATGGTTTCCATGGGACCTCGTGTGGTTGCCGTAAAGGCGGGCATCCGCGACAAGTTGGCTTCGAGGCGTGTCTGTTCAAGCGCCTCCATACCAAGACCGTGCATCCAATCGGGTGAGGTTTCCAAGTTCGAGCCTTTCTTCAGGTCCACCGTCATGTTGAATGCTTCACCGGTGAACAAGTTCAATCCGAGGCTCATGTTTTCGCTTTCGCCGATTTCACCGCCCACGTTCACCGTGAGCGCGTGAACGAAATCGTTGACCACGCTGCCGAAGTCAACCAAGTCGCCGAGGAAGAATGAGAGACCCTCGATGCCCTCTTCCTCGCCAAAGGTGGGCAACTCAAGCCCGTCAGAGTCAACATCGGAGGGCAACGTGAGTGAAATGTTGGCCGGAAGCGGGTCAAAGTACACGTCCCCGTTGAGGCCCATGAAGGGGTTCTCGTGCGTGGATTGATCTTCAAACGACACGCTGAACGGTGATGAGGAACTGCGAACCAGTCGTACCTCGGAGTTGCCTTCGGGCCCGGTTGACCCCGGCACGAGTGGACTCAGACGTTCGATGGAGGTGATGTCCGACAGTTTCAGACTGAGGCTGGCCTCGGCGGTGTCCTCGTCCACCCAGAACCGCATGTGATCGCCGTCCATGGTCAGCGGCACCGTGGCGTTGGTCATCTGCACCTGGATGCTCTCCATGGGCCCGTCGGCGACATAACCGACCGTGTCGCCCAACACCAAGGTGAACGACGCAGGGAGGCCTGACAGTCGGATGGCGTTGCGCTGTTCGCCGGATTGCCCACCGTAGGTGATGGTGCCAATGGGCTCACTCGCCTCGTATTCGAGTGATTCCGCCTGTTGAAGGATGTTGAACTGTGCAGGTCGATTCGAGACCATGGCCGACTGCTTGATGGCGTTGGCCATGTCGCCCTCCGTGTGCTTGATGTGACCGATGAGTAACGACCCGCTGGCCGAGCCATCGAGTTGCATGTCGCGCACTTCGTTGATGGGATCAAAGTCGTGGCGGACATGAGAAATCCCACCGATTCGCATGCTCATCGCCACGGGAACGAGCGGTTCAACCGGTCCAAGGCGCCCATCGACGATGGCGATGCTGGTGTCTTCTGACAGCAAGATGTGGTCCATGTCGGGCAACCAAGGTTGGGGGCTGCTGGCCAGGGCAAACCGCATGTGCGAGATCTCCATCGCCTCGCGGTTGCTGTTGGGCAGGCTCTTCTTGACCTGGTTGTAGCACTGAATGTCAATGACGCCACCCGTCGAACCTGCCGTGCCCACCACAGCGGTGGGCAAGCCGTTGAGAATGGCGCCGATGTCAAGGACAATTTCAACCACTGTGAGCAGGGCGTTGTCGAAAAATTGGGCGATGGTGTTGAGGTTCGGATTGTCGAAATTGACGCGGCTGATGCCGGTTGAGGAGAGCAAAAAGCTGCCTTGTATCACAATGACACGTGGAAGATCCTCCATGTCAACGAGCATGGACGAGCTGTCACCCGAATACCCGCCACGTTTGAAGGTGGAAGCGTAGTTGAACTCCTTGATCGACGACGTCCCAGCGATCAGCAACATGGTGTTGGGCGGTTCTGCCGGGTTGATGGGGAGCGTGGGGTCGTCGACGTTGTTGCTGTTGTCGGCTGAGAAATTCTTGATGGCGATCATCAATGACAAGCGATCGGGTATTTCACCGGGCAAGTTCACCGAACCCGGCGCTTCACCCATCACCGTGAAGATGGCCGCAATTTCATCTTCGTGGAGCGACCCCGAGGGAAGGCCACGAATCCACAATCGAGAATCGGTGATGTTCCCAAACGGGCTGTCACCCTCCGGGACGTTGGAGCGGTCCTCAAAGTAGTGAATGTAGACATCCGTGCCGACGTCGGAGTAGATTTCGATCGTGTCAAAACTGTTGTCGCCGAGGTTGTCGTTTCGAAGGGTCAGGTCGACCTCGCTGGGGATGACGGTGCTTCCCTCTTCGGGGTGGAACCCGACGTCGAGGTAGGCGTATTCGAGAATGTCCACAGATTGGTCGGGGTTCACCTCGTCGAAGTGGACGTAGCCCACGCCAATGCCAATGCCACACTTGTGTTCTCGGCTGGCCGCTTCATAATCCGTGGCTGGGTCGTAGTTGAGGGTCTCGCTGCAGTCGGTTTGGTCGCTGCTTCCCGGAGCGTTGGGGTTGGCCAAGCGAACGGCGTAGGGGGCCGTGATGCCGGTCAGGGAGAGGTCGCTGGAGTTGACATTGCCCAAGAGGAGAGACGCGATGAAATCCTGCGGGAACGTGAGCGCACTGGTGATGTCAAACGAGATCCGCTCAATCCCAACGCCCAGCGTCACATCCGACGGTGGCTGCGTAAACCGCGTGTCCACCACGATGGCATAGGACTCTGAGTTGGAAAGCGTGATGTCAAAGGCCAAACCCTTCATCAGCGAAACTTCGAGATGTTCGAGTTCGTTCCAGAGCGGGTCGTTGATGTTCAGGGCGCTCACGGCCCACTGGAAGGTCGGGCGAATCCACAACTCTGTGGGCACACCGGGGACACCAGGAAGGGGGTTGTCCGAGGTTTCAATGCCGAAACCCTCGCCGAGCGTGGTCAACCCCTCAAGGGTCAGCGCAACCGACAAATCATCGGAACCGTCCCCGTCGATGTCAATGTAGTTCTCAAACAACACCAAGTCGGTGCCAACGAGCAGCTCGCCGGTGAAGGTGCCCTGATCCCACGCTTCGTAGGATGGACCGTTGTTCCGAGATGTGAAGTTGACGTAGACCGCGTAGGTGTTGATACCAATACCCAACAGGTTGTCGAGCCCCAGATTTTCCACTGAGAACAGCGTTTGCCAGAGGTTGTACGGCCACGCATCGGGGTGGGTGGCCACGTCGGTGAGGAATTCGTAGGGTCGAGGATGATCTTCCTCAAACGGCGATGTGTCGCGAAGTTCAACCTGGTTGAGCACGTTCTCAGCGTCGGCCAATGCATCACCGGATTGAACTGGGCGCTTGCTCGCGTCAACCAGCGCAAACGCGGACTGTGCCCCTTGGATGGCCACCAGCGACTCCCCTTCAGCAGCACGGTCCTCGAGGGTGGCGGCAAAGGCATCGAGCACACCGAAATCGTCTCGGGCAACGGTTACGTTGCCGGAAACGGGCTGCATCATGGAGAGCAGCATCACGCTCACGAGGAAAATCGCCATTCGCCCTCGACGGTTGGGCTGCGGAAGTCCGACGCGCAAGAGACGTAGCGCAGGCTCATCCATACCGTTACCTCAAGGCTCCTCCTTTGAGAAGCAGTCGCCGTTCTGCCTCGCACATCGGTTGTTCATTCACCGTTCAAACGGTCAGCATGACGGTTTGGTCAACGCCACAACCAGGACAAGCGACCAGCGCCTTGGTCAAGCCAGCGGGGAGGTCGATTTCGAACACGGCACTGCAGGACATGCAGGTGTGGCGCACCACCGTGGGTGCCGGTGGCGTTGGCGGCGTAGATGCTGCGGGTTGGGCGACGGTCGGCTGCGAGGAGGGCACAGCGACGGTCGTTGGCGATTCAGGCACCGCCACCTGAGGAGGCAGTGCGACGCTCGGAGACGGTTCAGCGGTGGTGGTCGCTGCTGAGGCGGGCACAGCGACGGCGGCGGCCCCCGCAATGTCTTCCACGAGGCTCTCGAGTGAATCGCCGCCAGCCATCATGTCTTCGTCGCCGCTCAGCAAAGCGGCGGCTTCTGCAGCGGCTTGGTTGCTGGCTTGGGAGAGCGGTTGTTGGCTGTAGGCCGGGGGTGCGAAGCCTGCGTTCGGATCCACGCTGGTCGCCGTGCCGTAGATGGCCTCCATCTCTGCTTGGGCTTCGGCCGCTTGACGCTCCTCGGCAGAAACCACGTCCACACCCACGTCAAGACCAGCATGGGCCTCGGCAGGGGCGAACAAGCCGACCTTGTTTTGTTGAGCCACCTTCGCCATGTGGGCGCGCGCCTCATCGGCGTTGAGGCCTCGCTGAATCAAGAGATTGAAGCCCCTGTTTCGCTGAATGCTACGGAACCCAACCAGTCCTGCAACAACCACCACGGTAAGAACACCGACCATCAGCGCCCCCGTTGCCAACGGCGGTGTGTCGGTTGGCGTGGCCTTGACGTTCACGGAAAAGGCGTGGGTGGCTGAATTGTTGGATGCGTCAAACACTGTGATGACAATTTCTTGCAGACCGGGCTGGGCAAAGGAAAGCGTGGGGTTCAGGCCGACGAGGTCGGGATCGTCCCTGGCGTCTCCGTTTCCATCGGTGTCTTTGCTCGGTTGAAGGTCCCAATGAACGCGTAGCGCAACCAGACCGTCGTAATCATCGTCCACAGCCACCTCAAAGGTCAGTTCGTCGCCCTCGGTGGCTTTGGTGGGGAACAGGTCGAGGTAGCCCTCCTCGAAGTAAGGCACGGAAGGGTCGACTGAAGCGATGATGGCGGACGTGTTGGCTGAGTTGCCGCTGGCATCGCTGACCGTCAATTCAACCTCGTAGTTTCGAACGCTGTCGGGATTCAGGGTTAACGTGCTGGCGTTGGGCGTGCTTTCTCCGTCAACCACCCAGTCGCACGAAGCCACCGCATGGTCGTCGGAGCTGGATGCGCAGTTGAGGACGATCGCGTTGTTGACGTTCACTCGCCAACCATCGGCCACCGGCACGCCGTTGGTTTGAATTCGCGGTACCGGTGGAACGACATCGTTCACGGTCACGGTGTACGTAGTAGAGGCTTGTTGTCCAGATGGAGCGGTCATGGCCACAGTAATTGTCTTCTCACCGGGCAAGTCCCAACTCGCCTCCACCTTCACGCCGGAGGCGTCGTTGTCGTTGGTTGGATTTCCGTCGTTGTTGCCGTCAACGCTGGCGTCAACATCCCACACAAAGGCACCCTGTTGGCCAAGCCGGTTGGGCGTGGATGAGGCGTCGAGTTCAATCGTTTCCCCAAGGGCAACGCTTCCCATCCCGTCATCGGTCACGGTCGGCGTCAGAGGAGGGTCCAATTCCAATCGAACCGTGATGCGCAACGCCTCCGTTCCGTTCCCACCTCCCAAGGGGGAATCGGTGTTGTCGACGATCAGCAGCAATTCTTCACCCTCGAGCGTGGACGGTACCTGCCAGGTCAGCGACTGCGGTGATGAGACCGCCTGAAGGGCTCCGCCATCGATGAACTGCACGCCAATGCCACCGGATTGATAGCGGTCATGCATCGTTCGAGTTTGCAGGTAGACATCACCGACGAAACTCAGATCCCACGCTGAAAGCACCACGGTCGTTCCGGCGTCCAGGCGGAGGTCGTCGCCGGACAGTAGCACTTCGAAGCTCTCCGCTTCCACGCTCAGAAGGTCGTGGTAGGGCGTCCAGTACGCCTCACTGAGCCGCTCAACCGAGGCGGAGACGGTGCTTCGCAAACCGCCTTGGTCGCCCTGGCCGGCATCGCCGTCGTGGGCCGTGTTGTCGAGCACCATGTACCAGCGCTTGGCGGCAATGGAGGGTGGAACCTTCCAGTGGAATTCATACGCGCCCAGCGCCGATTCCGTGCTGGCTGGCTGGGCCATCAGTGACCGGTACGACTGGCCCAATTCGTAAGGTTGGATGCTGTTTTCATCGAAGAACAGGAGGTCGATTGCGTCGTCCACGACGATGATGCTGAGGTCGTAGACGTCACCCGGTGTCAACACCCCGAGGTCAACGATGACGCAAACGTCCGGGTCGATGGCCAGCGAGGGCGGAAGGGAAGCTGCGCTTTGAGTCAGGCATTCGGGTGCTGCTCGACCGGCATCACCCTGAACGCTGAGCGGGGCGGCCATCAAGAGAAGGGCCAACCCCGCCGCGACGTGCCAACGCATAACTGCTCCATCTCCACGGTTCATTTCAACGATTGGGTTTGATGTTCAAGGATGCCCAACCCGAACCGTTCCACGCGAGATGGTTCACGCGCCCGTCGTCCTCCACCACCATGCGGTCGTTGTCGTTCAGGGCCACCACCGGCAGTGCACCAGCCGTTGATTTTGCTTCCCCGAGCGGTTCATCCGAGGATTTGATACGATTGCTGTAGTGGGTCAGGGCCAGACTTTCAGCACCCACGGCCAGCGCAGACGCCACGGCACCTGTGGCCGTCGAGTGTTGATGTTCGTCCGCCTTGTCTTGTTGCTCATTGAGGAAGGTCGCTTCGTGAACCAGCAGCGTCGGTGCGACGTCCTCGGTCCACGTCGGTGGAGACGTGGCCGTGTCGCCGGAGATCAACACGCTGACCGGTGCTCGCTCGCCGCCCCGAAACCACGCTGATTCGAGCGTTTCACCCTTTGCAGTGGTCACGTCCTCGCCTCGGGCGAGCGTGGCCCGTTCTTTGGTTGTGAGATTGAGGTCATCCGCTCGCTGGCGGTCAAACTTCCCGGCCTTGGCGTGCTGCTGAATCATCCAGCTGCACGACGGCACCGTGTGGGTGGTGGGCAGCGGCGTCAAGGTGCTGTTGGACCAGCCCTTGGGCTGCGGCATCGCATCCAACAAGGTAGCGGTGCCTGTGTGGGGGTCCACCTCGGCCCAACGGCCCTCACCCACGACGCCGAGCACCCATCGGACAGGAAAATGGAGACCGCTACCACCAAGAGCGTACCATGCCAACCACTGCCGAGCGAGATCGGCGGGTGGAACGTCTTCGGGCATCGCTGTACCCTCAAGCAGTGCGGCAAGGGCTGGAGATGAGGTCGGGCCAAGAACGAGGAGCGGTTGTTGCCGGTTCTCCAAATCCATGGATTGCAACCACGGGAGCGCCCCCCAGGTGTGGTCGAGGTGCCCGTGCGTGAAGGCCAACACATCCACGTCGCGGGGTTTGAGCGTCTCACCCAAGGAATGGGCCTTGAGGCGTCGTCGTTGCTTGCCGTATCGGGTCTGGAAACCCTCGCCGGCGTCGATGACGGCAATGCCGTCCGGGCCTTTGACCAAACTTCCACTGACGGCACGGTCGGGCGTAGGGCGGGCAGAAGCCGTACCAAGCACGTGAACGTCAAGCGCCATGCAACATCACCTCAGGATTGAATTGGGATGGGCGTCGGCGGGAACCACCGCAAAAGGACGATGTCATCGATGGCTCGAATCCAACGCCAAGGCACGGCGAGCGGGATAGAGCCCTCCACAAGATGCTCGGGCGTGCCCCGCACGAAGAGGTGGGTGCAATGAAGCGACTCAGCGTCGATGACGGCATCGTGAACGATGCCGAGTTTTCGCCCGTCGGGCAGGTAGACGTCGAGCCCTGTCCAGTGGGACATGACCTCAACACCTTTGACCATGCAGGCCGCTTTCGCTGAGACTCAATAAAGCCACGGCTCAAGCACGTGAAAATGTCGCCAATGTGCGCCCGACGGTGGGAACTCACTTGCCACGGTTCAGGTTGGCACGGAGCGAAGGTCGCAACTTCTCTGCGCCCTTGCCCTTGTTGTGCAGACCACGGCCGCGCTTGCCAGCGGAGGTCTTGCCACGGTAGGCTCGTCCACGGTGGGCTCGCTTGCCGTTGGCTCGAGAGAACACACCGAGCTGCTTGTCGTTGATGATGGCAGGGTGGTGCGTATCGATCATGATGACCTCGTAGTACTTGTGCTTGCCATCTTGGCCGACCCAGTAGGAGTTGAGGACTTCCAAGTTGGGGAAGTGGCGGTTGACACGCTCTTCGGCGATGCGCTGCGTGTTCTTGGCCATGGTAATCTTGGAGATACCGGCCTTGGACGGCTTGCGCTTCATGTGAATCTTGCCCTTGCGAAGGCCACCACGGCGAACACGGGTGCGGATGAGGATGACACCCTGCTTGGCCTTGTAGCCCAGGCGGCGTGCAGCGTCGAGACGGGTTGGGCGCTCGATACGGCAGTTGACAGGTTCACGGCGCCACTGGGCCATGCGCTGCTGTCGGTACATGTGGGGCAGTGCGTCTTTTGGACGTCGCCAGGTGTCTCGAACGTGTTGGTACAATCCTTGTGCCATGGTGTTCACCTCTGCTTCTCAGCGTCTTGCCGACCTATCTCCCCTTTATGAGCCTGCCCACGCGCTTTGAGCACCCTCACGGGGCCCACGTTGGGAGGCCTTCGGCTTGAATGCCGCGCCATCCACCCCACAGGGATTGAACGTTGGTCCAGCCCATGTCCTGCAGGGATTTGGCAGCGATGGCGCTCCTGAAGCCACCACCGCAGTAGAGCACGATGCGAGCGTCATCCGCCAGTTCCTGCTTCTCGATGTCCCGCTCGAGCACGCCCTTTCCAATGTGCACGGCGCCCTCCAGATGACCGGCCTCAAACTCATGGCGCTCTCGCACATCGATGACCACCAGCGGCTCACCGTCGTCCATCATCGCCCGAAGGTCATGGGCTTCGCATTCACCGATGTCGCTGCGCGCAGCCTCAACGATGGCGAGGAACCTCGGGCTGTGCTTCTTGGCCATGATTTTCGCAGGTGGGTTAGCCTCTTGAGGGCATCGCACCAGCCGGCCAGCATGGCAGGGCAGATCACGGGGCTTGAGGCTGTCATGGAGGCGCTCCGAAGCGGCGTCGCCATCAACCGGGTGCTCGTTGACCGAGCCCACGACACGACCGAACTCCGCGCCCTGTGCGAGGCTGCTGGTATCCCGCTGGAGGAAGGTTCCACCAACGACTTGTGGCGCATGTCGGCCGACGGCGCCCAAGTCGCCTTGGCGCTCACCGGTCGCGCCCAAAGCGAGTCCCGTGAAGACGTCAGGGCCGCCGGCGGCTGCGTCTGGCTGTTCGACGGCGTGGAATACTCCACCAACCTCGGTTTTGCCATCCGAACCGCTGAGGTCTCGGGCGCTGACGCCGTGTTGCTTAATGTCAGCAAGACCCACGAAGAACGGCGCACGATTCGCCGTGCCAGCATGCGAGCCGACCGGTTTATTCCCGTGGTCTACACGACCACCGAGGCCATCCTTGAGGCAGCCAAGGCGAACAACTTCCGTATCGTGGCCGCCGAAGACATCGGGACCAACGGTCCGTGGGACGAAGACCTGACGGGGGATGTCATCCTCGTGGTGGGCGCCGAGCGTGACGGCGTGAGCCCAGAGGTGTTGGCGGCAGCGGACGCCGTGGTGAAACTCCCAATGGACGGGTTTGTCCCGTCGTACAACCTCCAGGTGGCGGTGAGCGTCTTGGCCGTGGAAGCCCTTCGTCAGCGGCAATCACTGGGAAACTGAATTAAAGCAAGGTTGTGTACTTACAGGCATGGGTTTCTTTGCAACCATCGGTCGCGGCTGGGAAATGAGCAAGTTGAGCATGAGCGTGGTCAAGAAAGACCCGGAACTGATGGTCTACATGATCTTCGCCGGTGTGATGAGCCTTGCCTGCCTCATTGGGATGGGGCTGCCAGTGATGTTTGAAATGGATTGGGCGCTCAACTCCGACAGTTCCTTCACGCCCGCTTACCTGATGTTCAGCTTCGTCGGCTACATGGTGCTGAGCATCGTCGTCGTGTTCTGGAATTGCGCCATCATCGCCAACGCCAACATCCGATTGACGGGGGGCGACCCGAAGTTTGCCGACGGCGTGAACGCAGCGCTCAAGCGCCTGCCCATCATCATCGTCTGGGGCATCATCGCCGGCACCGTGGGTCTCCTGTTCAAGTTCCTCGAAGGCGTCGCACGAAGCAGCGACCACCCCGCCGCAGCGGCCTTGGCCACCGTCATCCACTTCATCGGCGGACTGGCCTGGTGGGTGATGACCTTCTTCATGATCCCCCACCTTATTTTGGAAAACAAAAGCATCGGTGATGCCCTCAAAGCCAGCAAGACCACCTTCTTCGACACCTGGGGAGAAAACATCGTCTCGGGTTTGGGCATCGGCGCAATCGCCTTCCTCTTCGGCATCCCCATCGTCGCCTTGACCATCGGCATGACCATCGTGGCTGGTCCCTTTGGCTTGCTCCTCGGTGCGATCCTGATTGGGCTTCTTATCGCCTGGGCTAACGCTGCAGAACAAGTGGCCGTGGTGGCGCTGTTCCGCTACGCCAAGGACAAGAAAATGCCTCAAATCTACCAGGACCAAGGCATGACCGTTTACACCTTTGGCAACGCCCAAACCGTCTGATTCACCGGAAAAAACGCTGTGCCTACGGTAATTGCGTTGAGCAATTGAGGAGTTAGTCGGCGGATTCAACTTCGATGTTCCAGCCGGACTTGCCTTTCCGTTTGACCTTCAGGACCTTGACGTCCATGGCTGCACCCACGCGATACAGACCCTCGCGCATGGTCCATTCCATCGCTTCCATGTTTTGCTTTCGATAGAGGCCGCTGTTGTCTTTGTCAAGCGTGAAGAAAATCCCGTGCTGTTCGTGAATGCCTGATACGGTGGCTGCTCGAACGATATCTCCCCGACGGTAAGGTGGCTGGTTGGATTGTTCTGTCTTGAGGTTTGGGGATTCCATTTTCTCTTCAACCTCCATGAGAACCGTGTTCTCCCAATCCGGGAAGCTTGAGTAGCCGAAGGTCAGCGAGGCAAGGTGGTCGATGCTGAACCCAGTGTTTTTCGCACCGGCGCCGACCATCTCAACCACCTGGTCAAACGCTACGTCAACCGTGGAGGTTTGCCCGTTCCAACCGGTTGTTTCAGCCACAAACTTTGGCCCAAAGAGCACGGTGGTCAACCAACCCCGTTGATTGGAGAACGACATACGACGGTGGGCCTTCCGCCAATCTTCGATGATTGGCGAGGTCCGGAAGTCGCCCTCGAGTGTTGCGCCGTTGTTGGCTTCGAGTTCATCCCATGTCCCACAACGAGCAAAAAATTCCTGTACA
>CAXRAL010000073.1:0-13281 GCA_964228815.1 Candidatus Poseidoniaceae archaeon | reverse complement strand
CATGTTCGCCTGTGAGATCTGCGACGGCCTCGTGAAGGAAAGTGATCCAGAGTGCCCGCATTGCGGTGCTGTGTTTGAGGATGAAGAGGAGGAAGAGGAGGAAGAAGTCTCAACTCCTTCCCGCAGTGGCCCCCCCGGTCCAGGTAAGCGGGGTCCTCCCGGCCCGAAGAAAGGTGGCCCCCCCGGTCCGAAGAAGGGCGGTCCTCCCGGTCCGAAGAAGGGCGGTCCTCCCGGCGGCCCCAAGAAAGGCGGTCCTGGCGGTCCTCCCGGTCCGAAGAAGAGCGGTCCTCCCGGTGGCCCCAAGAAAGGCGGACCTGGCGGTCCTCCCGGTCCGAAGAAGAGCGGTCCTCCCGGCGGCCCCAAGAAAGGCGGCCCCGGCGGTCCACCTGGTCCAAAGAAGGGCGGTCCCCCCGGAGGTCCCAAGAAAAGCGGTCCTCCCGGTGGTCCCAAAAAAGGTGGCCCCGGTGGTCCACCCGGTCCCAAGAAGGGCGGTCCTCCTGGCGGTCCACGACGCGGTCCGCCAAAGTGAGCAGGTGATGTGCTCCCATGGTGAACCCTGATTTTGGTGGCATTTCATTTCCGGGTACGCTGCGACCGTCTCAAATCGCCGCAACTTCGGTCATCGAACCCCAACTCGCCGAGAACAGCAAGCAACTCTACATCGTAGCACCGCCGGGCTCGGGCAAAACCATTCTCGGCTTGTACGTGTGGGCAGAATTGGTCCGACGCCCAGCACTGGTGCTGTCACCCAATTCCGCCATTCAAGCACAGTGGATTTCCAGAACATCGTTGTTTGATCTTGACGGACGAGAGGACCAACTCAGCCTCGACCCAAAAAAGCCAGGATTGTTGACCTCCCTCACCTACCAGTCGCTTACCATGGTTCGAACGAAAGGTGACGATCTGGATGATGCGGCCTTGACGTTGTGGCTCAACAAACTCATCGAGGAGGGTGAGGCCATTGACATTGCATCCGGAACGGCTTGGTTAGAAGACCTTCAATTGAAGAATCCGGACTATTACGAAAATGAAATGAAAAAACACCGAAAGAAGGTTCGGCAAAGCAAAGTTGAGGAGGACGGGGCGATTTCATGGCTCAGTGGAAATGCACGCAGTTCCATTGATGCGCTGAAGGCAGCCAACATTGGCCTCATCATTTTGGATGAATGCCATCACCTTACCGAACATTGGGGGCAGGTGCTCGCCGAGTTGTGCCAAGAACTCAACCATCCCGTCGTCCTTGGATTGACAGCAACGCCTCCTGACGAAGAAAAAGCCGGCGTGGAACACTACACGGCGTTGTTAGGCGACATTGACTACGAAGTACCAACACCAGCCTTGGTTCGTGACTCAAACCTTGCCCCCTACCAAGACCTGGCTTATTTTGTCCGGCCCACAGCCAAGGAGTTGGCCTACATTGCAGAGGCTGACGAATCGTTCCTGAAGGTGGTGGAAGACATCTCTCAACCCCTCGAGGGTGAAGGTCGTGCGCTCTGTTTCCCTGATTGGTTGAGCGATACACTGGAACATCGTCGAATTCCTGGAAGGGACGACCTGTCCTATCGAGCGTTTCACAAGGCACTCCCTGCGTTCTCGAATGCAGCGCGTGCCTACTTGACCTTGAAGGGCCATGGCTTGCCTGCAGGCGTTCCAACATCTGCGGTTGGTTATGGTGAATTCACAGAAACGACGCCGCTGGTGTTGTTGCTGCGACCGTTACTTGACCGGTACGTCCGTTTTGGGTTGTTGAGATCAACCCATTCAGATGACCAACGGTTGGCCGATGAAGTTTCGCGCCGATTTCAGCTGTTGGGCTACCAAATCACATCGAGTGGTGCACGACCCTGCGCATCGCCCGTGGGTCGGATTTTGGCCTATGCAAATGGAAAAACGAAGGCGTTGTCTGAAATCCTCTCGGTTGAATATCAGGAACTGGGTGACCAGATACGCTGTGTTGTTGTCACGGATTTTGAGAAAACATCCTCGACGGCGGTGGTGGACGAGGTTCACGACGACGAAGCAGGCGGCGCCATTGGGGTGTTCAAGTCCTTGGTGGACTGCGATGTTGGCGACAAGCTGGATCCTGTGTTGATGACAGGAAGCACGTTGCTGGTCGACGACGATTTGTCGGAGCGCTTCCTCAAGCGTGCAAGGGATTGGGTTGAGCAGCGCGACCTTTCCATCGAATTCCGCGATGAAGCGATGGGTCGTTTTCATCACCTCCACGGTTCAGGAAAAGATTGGGCGCCCAGGCATTACTCCACAATGGTGACCGAATTCTTCCAAGAAGGGTTGACCAAGTGTCTCATTGGAACCAGAGGCTTGCTGGGAGAAGGTTGGGACGCCTCACGCATCAACGTCCTGATCGACCTCACGACCGTCACCACCAGCATGAGCATCAATCAACTACGGGGGCGCTCAATGAGGCTGGACAAATTGTGGCCGGAAAAGGTTGCCAACAATTGGGACATCGTTTGTCTCGCTGAAGAATTCATCAAGGGGTTCGACGACTACGAGCGGTTTGAACGGAAGCACAAAAATCTCTACGGCGTTTGCGACGACGGTTCCATAGAGAAAGGCGTTGGTCATGTTCATGCTGCGTTTACGGAACTTCAACCCGAGGCTGTCAATGAGGGCATGGGCGTCATCAACCAGGAAATGCTTCAGCGTGCCAGGCGACGTTCATCCTCGCGTGAACTTTGGGGTATTGGTCAACCGTTCTCTGCGACGGCCCAGAAGAGCCTTGAGTTCAAGCCTACCTCTCCTCTGGGCGGATCACAATTTACATTTGGCAGGATCAAAGAACGCTGGACGGAAGCCTCGTTAAATCAAGCCATCATTCAGGCCGTAGGCAATGCCATGTTGGATGTTGGTTTGCTACCACGCCATGCAAAGCTCGGTGGAGGTGAACGTGGTGGGGGTTGGTTCAGGTACTATATAGAACGCTGCAATGAAGAGGAGACAGCGCTGTTTGCGACAGCCATCAGCGAAATTTTCGGACCGCTGGATGATGCCCGGTACCTCGTCAGCCGTTCAGCCCGGTTCTTCGATGACACCTTTCTATCAAAACTCCTCCCCGAGGTGCTGGCGAAGTACGTGAGAAAGGAGCGAAGGGAAGTCGTCATGTTCTATCGCGTGCCGTCTTGCCTGGCCAAGCACAAAGACGACGCAGCACGGTTTGAGAAGTACTGGAACGCTTTGGTCAGTCCGGGCGAGGTTCTCTACGCTCACGGAAAGGATGGGAAAAACGCCATGGCTTTTGCGAAAGCGAGCGGGATGGTCAGTCAAACCGTCCAGCATGTCAAGGACGTGTACCTCTGATCAGCGCAAGCCTGCGGCTTTGAGGGATTCGAGCAGCACGGCACCGAGTTCCGACGGGTCCTTGGCACAAGCGATGCCAGCGGCCTCGAAGGCGGCAAACTTCTCCTCAGCCGTTCCTTTACCACCGGAGATGATGGCACCGGCGTGCCCCATGCGCTTGCCGGGTGGTGCGGTGGCACCTGCGACGAAGCCGACGATGGGCTTGGTGACGTTTTCAGCAGCCCATGCGGCCGCTTCCTGTTCGGCGTTGCCGCCGATTTCGCCGATCATCACGATGGCTTCTGTTTGGTCGTCGGCCTGGAAGGCGGCGAGGCATTCGATGAAGCCGGTGCCGTTGACCGGGTCGCCACCGATACCGACGCAGGTGGATTGACCTTCGTCAATGCTCATCGTTTGGGCGACGGCTTCGTAGGTGAGGGTGCCGGATTTTGACACGATGCCAATGCGACCCTTCGCGTGAATGTGGCCGGGCATGATGCCGATCTTCGCACCACCGTTCTCGCCGGGCGTGATGATGCCGGGGCAGTTGGGCCCAATGAGGCGGACGCCGGGTCGGTTCTCGACAAAAGCGACAGCCTTGACCATGTCCAGGGTAGGGATGCCTTCGGTGATGCAGACCACAACGCCCTCGCCCTTGACGGTGTCAAAGGCATCGGCCGCTTCCATGATGGCTTCGGCGGCAAAGGGCGGCGGGACGTAGATGACGGTAGCGTCAGCGTCGGTGGCTTCGATGGCCTCGAACATGGAGTTCCACACGGGAAACGGTTTGCCCTGGAGATTGACGGTTTGGCCGCCCTTGCCGGGGGTGCAACCACCGACGATGTTGGTCCCGTACTCGACCATCTTGTCAGCGTGGAACATGCCTTGCTTGCCGGTGATGCCCTGCACGAGGACCTTTGCGTCTTCTTCAATCCAAATCGCCATCAGTTTCCACCTCCAATCAGGTTCACAATTTTCTGCGCCCCTTCGGCGAGGTCGTCGGCGGGGTGAATGTTGAGGGTTGACTCGGCCAAGATGGCCTTGCCCTCGTCGACGTTGGTGCCAGCGAGGCGGACCACCAGTGGGACATCGAGGGAGAGGGCCTCAGTTGCTGCGATGACGCCACGTGCGATGATGTCGCAGCGCATGATGCCGCCGAAGATGTTGACGAGGATGCCCTTCACGTTGGGGTCCTCAAGAATGATGGAGAAGGCGGTCTTGACCTGCTCTTCGTTCGCTCCGCCACCGACGTCAAGGAAGTTGGCCGGCTCGCCGCCGTACAGCTTGATGACGTCCATGGTCGCCATGGCAAGACCGGCGCCGTTGACAAGACAACCGATGTTGCCGTCAAGTTTGACATAGGACAGGCCCGTTTCCTTGGCCCGGATTTCCACCTCTTCTTCCTCGGACAAGTCGCGAAGGTCGTCCCAGTTCTTGTGGCGGAACTCAGCGTTTTCGTCAAATGAGACCTTGGCGTCCAGGGCCACGATCTCGTCGTCAGCGGTGCGGACGAGCGGGTTGATCTCCAGCATGGCACAGTCGCTGGAGACGAACATGCCGTACATCGAAGTCAAGGCTTTGGCGAAGGCTTTGTGGGCGGCTCCGGTCAGGCCGAGTGCCAGTCCCAGGTCGCGCTTTTGGTAGCCCATCAGCCCGGCGTTCGGGTCCACTGAAATTTTGTGAATCTTCTCGGGCGTGGTCTCAGCCACGTGTTCGATGTCCATGCCACCTTCGGTGGAGGCCATGATGAGAACGGATTTGTTTTCACGGTCGACGAGAATGGCGAGGTAATATTCGTGAGCGATGTCGCAACCGGATTCGACGTAGAGGTTTCGAACGAGCTTGCCTTCTTCACCCGTTTGGATGGTCACCAGGATGTTGCCGAGGATGTTGGTGGCGTAGGTTTGCACCTCGTCTTTTGAGAAGGCGATTTTGACACCACCCTCCATCACGAGGTCGCCGGAGTTGGGTGCGTAGAGGTTGCCTTTTCCGCGACCACCGGCGTGGATTTGTGATTTCACGGCGACGACCTTGGAGCCAAGGTGGTCGTAGGCTGCCACGGCCTGGTCAACCGTGGTGCAGTGAACGCCCTCGAGCACGGGGACACCGTGCTGCTTGAGCAGTGCTTTTCCTTGGTACTCGTGAATGTTCATGGTGCTCTCCAAACGCTTGGACTGAAAGACCGTCTTTCAATACTTTGGAGGCGCAGGTAGCGTGATGGATTTGGCGAGGTGTTGATAACATAGGCCCAAGAGGCGGGGCCATGCAGGTCGTGGTGTTGGCGGGTGGCGTTGGTTCTCGCCTGCGCCCGTGGACCAACAGCATCCCCAAGCCCCTGCTGCCGGTGCTCGACCAAACGCTGCTCGAACACGTGGTGAGTTCCCTCCCTGTGGACATGGTCGACGAAGTGGTGGTGGCTGGCGGCTACAAGGTGGACCAAATCAAGGCCTACTTCGAGGCCGCAGATGCACCCTTTGACGTCCGAATTGTCCCTGAGGACGAACCGCTGGGCACAGGAGGGGCACTCGGCAACTGCCGTGATGTCGTGAGCGGTACCTTTGCCTGTTTCAACGGCGACATCATCTCGTCGCTTGATGCATCATCGTTGTTGAGCATGCACCGCACCAACGGCTCGGTCGGGACCCTCGGGCTGTGGGAGGTCGAGGACCCCACCCGGTTCGGCATCGTCGGTCTTGACGATGACAACAGGATCACCCGCTTCAAAGAAAAGCCAGCCCCCGAGGAAGTGTTTTCCAACCTTATCAACGCAGGTTCCTACATCTTCAACGATGACGTGTTTGATTGGATGCCGAAGGGTCGACACTCCATTGAGCGTGATGTGTTCCCGAAATTGGCGGCTGAGGGTCTGCTCAGCGGTGTTCCCTTCGAGGGCTACTTCATCGATGCTGGTACGCCCGAAGCCTGGAACCTCGCCGTGAAGGCCTCCATTGACCACGGCCGGCACAGAACCGGCCGGCTTCATGGCGCTCACCCTTCCTGGTACGCTTCTGAAGAAGCCATCAAAGGGACGACCTCGGTCTCGGTGATTCAACACAGCATGGTCTCCAACGGCTGCACCATCGGAGCATCGCATGTGGCCATGTCCACGTTGCTCAAAGGCGCCCGGATTGGAGACGCCGTCGACCTTCGTTCGTGTTTGGTTGGCGAGGGAGCGGCGGTCGGTGACCGTTGTCAGTTGAACGGCGTCGTTGTGGACCACGGTGCAAACGTTCCTGCGGGAACCGTCCAGGAAGGCGGTGCTTGGCCCGAGCAAGCATGAAATCTGCTAAATGCAAGTGGCCATCTCGCCAACGCATGGACCAACCCTTGATCGTTGTGAATTTCAAAACCTACGCCTCAGCCTCGGGTGAATCAGCAGAAGTGCTGTTGGCGGCCATGGAGGCTCACGCCGATGGACCTGCCACCCTCGTCGCCGTTGCTTCAGCGTTTGACCTTGCCACCCTTGCAAGTCAAGCCACCAACGTCGAAGTCTGGTCTCAACACCTCGACCCGGTGGGCCAAGGCGGCTTCACCGGCTGGTTGGAACCGCAAACCGCCCTCCATCGTGGCGCCAAGGGGTCCATCATCAACCACGCCGAGCACAAGGTCGAACTCGACCACGTTCGCTCGTTGTTCGAGATGCTTCCCGAGGGTTTTCCTGTCTGCGCCTGCGCAGCGGATGTGGAGGAAGCCAAGGCGCTGGCAGCCCTCAATCCAACCTACATCGCCGTGGAACCTCCCGAACTCATCGGCGGCGACATCTCCGTCACCACCGCTGACCCCGCCATCGTCAGCGATACCGTGGCGGCCGTCAAGGCCGTGAACCCGAACGTGCGTGTGCTTTGCGGTGCCGGCGTGAAGAACGGGCAAGACGTGGCCAAGGCCCTTGAGTTGGGTGCAGAAGGCGTCCTGCTGGCCAGCGGTGTCACCAAAGCCAGCGATGTTCACGCTGTGTTGGCTGATTTGGTTGGCTCCCTGTGAGACGGCTTCGATAGAGCGTTCTCCTGCAGCCGCTTTGCTGTCGCCAATCCGGTTTCGGCTGGACACCCTCTCCGATGCTGACAGCCATTGCAGTGGCTTGAATGGGACGCAAGTGGGAGGCTCATCAGCGTCGGGTCAGCGTTTGCCCAACGGGAAAGCCAGGTCATTTCCTGGACATCATGACGGGCTAAAGCGAGCGCTTGATTGAGCGATTGTGGAGAGACCTCGAGATGATGTTCTCTCCAACGGGTTCCTCTCCATGCAACCACGTTCAATCGGAAGGCGTTGACATCGTCCGGAAACCCCGGTTGGTTCATGGCCCAGTGGACAGCAAGCAAGTGTTCGAGTTGCTGACCCAGTGGGTTCGTTGCTGGCGTTCTAAATTGAAGGCGAACGAGGGTCCACCGGTTTTGATGAAAGACGGCCAGGTCGGGTGCTGCATACAGGTCCATACCTTCTGCCAGTGCTGGTTCCCTTCGGTCAAAGAACGCCCACCGACGAGGTTCTCCCTCAATCAGCGGCCGTAGGGCGCGTACATCATCGAGCAACCGAAGTTGCTGGACGGCCCGCTTGATTTTTTGTCTCCGAAGAAGCATCGGAGCGCTGATGCCATGCTCTGCCAAGGCGTCATTGGTCAACCTCGTCAACACCTTGGTGGTGTAGGCCTTGGTCCATATTTTCCGCTCGTACAAATCACTCGTCTTCTTGGCCCATGCCGACCTCATCGCTCGCAACATCACCTCGTCGTGGTTCTTCGGAGGACGCCCTCCTGCTCGTCGACCACGAATCGAATGGTGACTTGGTAGCCCATAGGTCAACGCCCAGGCTCTCGGGCAGGCGTTCATCAGTCGGGCGCTGGTTTGACTCCAGTGTGGTCGGAAGGTGTTCATGGCGTTGACCATCGTGGTCAACCTACATCATGCTCGTGGTTAGACGACGCCAAGTTCCAGCACGTTGAGCGTGGCGTTGACGGCCATCCACAGCGCCATGGGCGTGAGGATCCAACCGACGAACTGGGCGAAGACCTCGCCGCCGAACTTCCCGAAGAGGCGGGAGAACGGGCCACCCCACGATGAAACGATGCGTAGTAACAACACAACGAAGCCGCCGCTAAAGAGGAAGAGGAGCAAGAAGAACAAGGCCATGCTGATGCCGCTTCCACCGGCCAACACCGAGGAACCCACGGCTTGGGTGAACAAATTGGGGAAGGCCAGCCATCCAAACCAGCCCATCCAGATGCCGAGCAACACGTCTCGGTCCATGTCCACGGGGTCCCGCCAGTTTCGGAAGGCCTTTGGGAAACTGCGATGGAGCAATCGGCCCAGAAGGTCCGCTTCGTAGGGTGCTCCACGCCGAGCGGTGAAGAAACACATCTCGAGCATCCAAACCATCATCGCAATGTCCAGCAGGAACCGAACGGTCATGCCGACAGGGAGCAGGGTGAGCAAAAGGGCGGGGAGGTTGACCAGCAAGATGCCGGTCGCGCCTGCGACCACAATAGAGCCCCAAAGCAGCCCGGGCGGGAGCGGCTCTTCAGGAGCCGTCCACTCGTTTCGAGGAAGGGCGAGCAAGAACAGGAACAACCCGGGGCCGAGCAGCAAACCGAAGTACGAGCCGAAGGAGTTGGGTCCGCCGCTCTTGATGGCGTCCACGGATTCAACGATGTCCAGCGTGGCGGCTGAGGAGGCTTGCGAGAACGTAACGTGCATACCGGGGTCCACGACGACCACTGCATCGGAGGCGCCGGTCGGGAGGCTCTTGGCAAAGACCCCCTTCTTATCGAGGTACACGCTCCACGTGGCGTTGGTGGCAGAGGCCAAGGAAGTGACATCGGTCATCATCGCATCCTCGCCCGTGATGATGTGGACCACTTCGACGCGGTCGCCCAGTTGGTCAATGGAACGGTTGAACTCATTCGCCTGGGTGAGGATTTGCTCCGAGCCTGGCAGCACAAGGCCGATGATCAGCGCTTCCTTGCCGGCGAGCAATTCACTGATGGAGACGGTAGTGCCGTCGGCTTTGGTCAGGTCAGCATCTAAAATTTTGGTGTTGTCAAGAATGACCGCATCGGCGCCTAAATTGGGTTGGTCAAAGACGGTGGGGAGGGTGAGCAAGGCCAGAGCGACCAGTGCACCAAGAATGGGTGCAGGCAGCAACAATCCGCTTCGGAAAGCGTTCACCACATAGCCCAACAAGGCCATGACGGTGGTCAGGGTCAACCACAAGCCTGCACTGGCAAAGCCGTCGTCTTCGGGAAGCACCTCAAACCGAAGGATGCCCTCAGCGTGGCAGTCACTGTTCAGGTCGCCAGCGATGGTGCGCAGGCAGAACTGGAGGTTCATCTCGCCGACAGGCAGCGGCTTGGCACCCGACCAAGTGTAGACGGTGTTGTTGCCGCCCAAGTCCCGCGTCATGCGAATGCGTCCCGCGCTGGTTTCGACAAGGTATTCACCGTCCCTCAGGGATTTGTCGGTCGGGAGGAGTGGGCCCCAAATTTCCCATTTTTCGTCTCGCAGGTCTTCAAGGCCCCACGGGAGGCGGTGTTCGAGTTCGACGTGGGCGAGGCGTGCGGCATCCACGAGAATACGTGCTTCGGGCTCATAGAGCACGCCTTCGATGACGATACCGCCACTGTTCTGTTCAAACCCGCCCCACTGAATCCTTGCTTGTGTTCCAAAGCATCGATGTTCGACGGACAGGCTGAGGCTGATGCTTTCGCCGGGCTCGAGGCTAAGTGTGACATTTTGCTTCTCACCGGAGAAGTTCATGGCGTCGCCCTCGGCCGAAGTGTCCAGCGTTTGAGTGACCTCTGCCGAGTAGATTTCTCCGCTTCCGTCGCTCACGCTGTAGATGAGCGTGGTGCTGGAATCTGTAAATTGTCGCGTGCAGGACTGAGGCCCGCCGCCACCTTCGATGATGGCCGAGAAATACACACTCATGAACACCTGAGCTTCAACCGGCTGCTCCACCGGGGGGCTTTGCAGGGTAAAGACGGGGACCGGACCGTTGGTCGGGCCCACCGTGAAACCACCCACGGCCGAGTCGGTTTGCTCTCGCTGAAGCACGGCCTCTTCGACATCGCTGCCTTCAACAAACAACCGTTCGAGCGGGGAGATGTTCCATTCGACAAACCCTGGCTCGTAGGTGGAGTCGGTGTTGGCCGAAACCATGCCCGACAAGCCGACGCAAAGCAGCAAGCAAAGGGTCCCAATGGCCCAAGCTTGACGCCCCATGCCACGACCAGACGGTGTCGGTTCAAGAAGCCAATGCCCCGTTGGCATCTCAGAGGATGCCGAGGTAAAGCGACATCATGAGGACGCCGCCGGTGATGGCGGAGGCATTCACCGCCCCCTTGCTCATGTAGCCTCGGTTCTCAAGCAGGGCGCCGAGATAACTGTCGATTTGACAACCCAGCCAGCCGATGACGGCCAACACGGCGAGGAATTCCAAACCGTTGGTGGAGGTGCTGTCGGCGGTGGTGGTCCACCACGCCATGAAGGTGAGCACCGCTACGACCGTTGAGCCAACGGCGGCTGCCAGCTGGCCGTTGGGTGAAAAGCCGCCGTTCTCGCCCTGTTCACAAGGCTTGAGGGTCGTGATCATGCGAACACGTGGGTCGAGGCAGCCGATTTCACTGGCGAAGGTGTCGGATGCAGCGACGGCCACTGCAGCGCCGAAGACCCACACGACGCTGTCCCAATCATCGGCCATGTAGGCGTAAATGCAGATCAAGCCGGGAATCGCACCGTTGGCCACGACGTTGGTCCAGCCACGGTGTCCGTCGCTGGATTCGCTCAGACCCAAGGCTTTCTTCTCATCAAATCGCCACTTGGTGGCTTTGTGTGAACTCAACAAGAAACCGAGGAGGATGAGCAGCCACGTCCAATGGCCCAGGCCACCAACAACAAGTCCGAGGATGGCCGCTGCATTGGCCCCTTTGGTGTCGAGCATCTTGGCTCGCGAGGACATCACGAGCAGCGCCAGCACCAACCCCACCGTCACCACGAGGTTTCCAGTGTTTGGTCCGCTGGAAAAGACATCCATGGTCGGCACCTTCACGGTTGATGGACAAAAGGTCCACCCTCTCGCACCGAGACATGGTTTTTGAAGACCGCACCCTGTTATGACCGCTTGCCCTCATTCTTGGGCGCTGAGGACGATGGTTGGTAGCCATCGAAGGATGCAGAACCAGAGCCCGAGCACCATCACCGCCAACCATGCCAACTGGAGGAGAACGGCGAACAGGGTATCGCTGTCGGCCAGGAGCAATCCCACGCCCCAGGATGAACCGTTCCACAGTGCGTGGCCGAGGATGGCAAGTCCAATGCCTGCTCCCAGCGTGGTCGGCATGGGCCAGGCATGACGTTGATGACGACCCAGCAACTTGACGATGGCTTGGGACGGAAGGGTGGTCCAACTCGACTGAGCAACACCTCGGCCCTGCTTGTCGTACAATACCCACTGTGCTTCGGCGTCCTCGGACAAGTAAGCCGTTCCTGACAAGGATGGAACGGTATTCCCACGGCTCAACCAACAACCGATGGCATAGCCGCTCAGGCCCGTCCACATGGCGTGGCCGGGAATGGAACTCAGACCTCGAAGGCTTGCCGTGAAAAAGTAGGCGATGCTGCTGTAATCACTGGCCAGTGCCATCATGATGTAACTGGCATTTTCCAGCAAGGCAAACCCCAATCCGACGGTTGAACCGACGTAGAACCCGTGTTTCGGTGAGACGATGAGATGACTGAGTGCAAACACGGCGAGGGCTTTGGACAACTCCTCGCCCACCGGTGCAGAAACAAACAAGATCAGCCCCTCGCCGAGGGTCCCCGTCTGGAACGCATTCAGTCCGACCGCACCGACCAAAATCGGCGAGAATAAACTGTTGATGATGATCGCAGGAACCGCTGAGAGCATGCCAGCCACCAGCATCCATTCAGCGTCTCGCCGAGAAATATGGATGCCAAAATGCCGGCTCGTGATGGACCACCAGGCAAACACGGGGGTTGAAAACCCGATGAGCCAAGCTGGCAAGACCACGGCGAGGGCCAACAAAAGTGTCAATGCATTGGCACCAACGATGGTCAGTGGCAACAGGCAGGCGGTGGAGACGGCTACCCCCAACACGAACAACAACCAGAGATGGGCGGGTCGGGGCATCTCCAAGGGGGCTGTTGAGCGAAACAGGTGGTGTTGCACCGTGGTTGCCTGAGGCGATCTGACGACCAAACCACCCGAAAGGGCATGCATGTTCCGTCCGTTTTCGGCCGGATAGGCTTGAACGGTGTGGGTCAACTTGGGTCGTCGAAGGTAGAAGAACAGCAGCAAAAACGGCGAGAGGCAAATGCCGCCAAGGAAGGTCAGCAAGGGATCAAGGGGGCCCAGGGTGCCGTTCATGTCCCCGTCGATGTAACCGGCGACGACCACCACGGCCAACTGGGTGATGAAGAAGCAAACGATGACCAAACCCACCATGGAGCGGACCGTTTGCCATGGGGTCGAAGCTCGCCATACCGTCAATCGGTCCGGTACCGGCGTGAGTGGAACTTTCTGCAAAGGATGGGGAATCATCGATTGCATTGGTTCACCTGGGAGAGGGTACCCGCTCAGTTCGCCCATCAATCGTCACTGAAAAACAGCATTCGGCAGAGGCCATCATCATTGCAGGTAGGATGTGCTACGGGGTTCTCCTTCATCAACGGTTTGAAGGAATAAACGGTCGTTCACATACACGAGTCGGTAATTCCAAATCATGTCCTGGGTGCAGGCTGCCTTCGCTCCACGACGGGACCACAAGGGCAGGTCCACGCCGAGTTATGCTGCCCGGTGGTGGTTGCCTCTGTGCACCGCACTCTGTGCTGTCTGGTCTTGGCAGGCCACCGACGGCTTCCTCGTGATGGCTGCCGCTCTCACTGTGATGCTGGCCACGCCGCTTCTGACCCTCGGTTGGTACCTCATCTCTTTGATTTCGGCACGAGTCCCCGCCCGGTACATCATCCC
>CAXRAL010000072.1:0-4144 GCA_964228815.1 Candidatus Poseidoniaceae archaeon | reverse complement strand
CCCCACATGAACCACGGGTGATGGGCGACCGTCAAAGGGCTTTGGTCATCGGCCGCCAACAGGTGGTCCTTACCAACCGAAGAATTTGGCCCGCGAATAGCCAAAGGAAAGCAGCACTGAAATCACACGCTTGGTCAGCAGCATGGGTCGTTTCACGAGAATCTTCAGTCCGATGAACGCCTTGTCAACGGGACTCATGTTGCCGAGTTCGTTGGGCAAACAGCGAGCCATGGCCGACATTTCCTCGTCCGTGAGTTCGTACAGGGCCGTCTTGCCTTTTAGGATCTTGTGATAGGGGGGGAACCGCTTCTTCCACGCCCGTTCGTAGGCCATCAGACGGTCCCGTGAGAGGTTGTTTTCACCGAGCGCCGCTGCCACCGTTTGAGCGGCCTCACGACCCGACCACAAGGCCAGGTGCGTGCCGCCTTCGAACAACGGCGACGTGAAGCCCGCAGCATCACCAACCAACACGACGCCGTCACCCACCGTCGTGGTGCGTGGTCCCGAGATGGGAATGGTGCCGCCGAAGGGTCGAATCTTGATGCCTTCTGCTCGCCAAGGCGGGTTCACCGTTGGCTTGCCGTTGAGGTAAGTGTCCTGAATGAAGGATTCGAGGTACTTGATGGCCCCTTTTTTGTCGGTGGTCACCAGGCCGACGTTGGCTCGTCCACCTTCCTTGGGGATCATCCACACGTAGCCGTGGGGGGAATATTTCGGCCAGAGGTAGAAGTCCAAGTAGCCGTCGTTGGGTACGTCCAGCATTTCGTATTGGAAGCCAGCGATGACCTCAACCTCGCCGCCCATGTCAAGGAATTTAGCCGCCGCACCCGACACGCCAGAGGCGTCGATGACCGCTCGGCATTCGATGGGAAATCCTTCGCCACGCCCTTCAAGTTTCCAATTGGAAAATTGATTTTCGCTATTGTATACTCTCTCCATTCCAGTGACGCGGTGGTGAAGGCGAAGTTCCGCACCCTTGGCCACGGCTTCGTCAGCCAGCCAGCGCTCAAACAGGTGCTTTTCGAGGACATAGCCTTCTTCGGTCAGCAGTTTCTCCGTGCCGTCAGGAAAAATGACGCGAATGCCCTTGACGTCGAGGGCCTTGACGTGGTCGGGTAGTTCCAGGTCGAGGTTCTGAACCGCCAACTCGGACAAGCACTCGCCGCAGTGGACCGGCGTCCCGATTTCCGGGTCGGCCTCCAACAGCAACGTGGACAGACCGGCTCGCGCAGCGTGAAGCGCTGCAGAACCGCCTCCCGGTCCTGCGCCGATGACCACCACGTCGTACATGTTCAGCCCCTGCGATGGAAGCGGGCCACGGTAGCCCATGAAGGCAACGGTGGTCCATCTTGACCTGCCTGCCGCGAAAGCGGTTCGCATACGGAGGTTCAAAGGCAAGAAGCCCCAGGGGCAACCGTGGCATGGAAGACGTTGAGGCGGTGGATGAACCACCTCGAGGAGCAGGGCGAACTGCTCCGAATTGACCGCCCGGTTGACGTCGTCTACGAAGCGGGCGCCATCGCTGATCTGCTGGTGAAAAACGACGGGCCTGCTGTGCTGTTCGAACAACCTCGTTTGGCCGATGGGACCATCTCGTCCATCCCCTTGCTGATGAACGCCTTTGGGAGTCATGACCGTACCCTTCGGGCTCTCGGAGCGAGCCACGAAACGGAGATCGGCGACCGCATGGTGGCGATGATGAAGCCCGACATCGGCCTCTACATGCGCAAGCCATGGAAGGGCCTGCCATTGCTGCGGGATGCACTGGCCATGCCGCCCAAGAAAGTCCGAAAGGGCAAGGGCCAGCGCGTTCGCCTGCCCAACGATTTGACCAAACTCCCTATTCCGAAGACGTGGCCCATGGACGGCGGCCACTTCGTCACGTTGCCCTTGGTGGTCACCAAAGACTCGGATGGTGAGCACAACCTTGGCATGTACCGCGCTCAAGTCCACAACGAAACGGAGCTCGGTTTGCACTGGCAGATTCACAAGCACGGAGCAGAGCACGCTGCGAAAGGCGAACGCATGCCCGTTGCCGTTTGCATTGGTGGGCCGCCCGAACTGATTTTTTCCGCCATCTCGCCCCTGCCCGACAACCTCTCTGAGTACCAGTTTGCCGGCATTCTGGGACAGAAATCGCTCCCGATCACGAAGGCCGTGACCCAAGACCTCTGGGTGCCGGCTGAGGCCGACATCATCATCGAAGGCTACTGCGACCCGACCGAAACCAAGCTGGAGGGTCCGTTCGGCGACCACTACGGTTTCTATTCGTTGACAGGGCAGTACCCCGTCCTTCACGTCACCGCCATCACCTGCCGCTCTGACGCCATCCTCCCGGCTACCATCGTCGGTTTGCCGCCCATGGAAGACGGCTACCTCGGTGAGGCCATCGGCCGCCAGTTCTCGCCTGTGCTGCAATTCCAGCATCGGGACGTGAGGAGCGTCCACCTTCCGTTGGAAACAGGCTTCCACAACCTCGCCATCGTTTCCTCTAAACAACGCTATCCTCGCCAGGGGCGGAAGACGGCGTTGGGCTTGTTAGGGGCGGGTCAGATGATGTTCCTCAAGGTCATCGCTGCCATTGACCCCGATCAGAACCCGAAAGACCTGGAAGCCTTCCTCGATGCGCTCAACGACAAGGTGGAGATCAGTCAGGACATCGTGGTGCTCCCCGGCATGGTAGCCGACGCTCTGGAGGCTGCCTCGCCCTTTGAGAACGTGCACGACAAACTCCTCATCGATGCGACCTCCATCGTGTCAACCGACCCACGGTCACCCGATGAACCGCTGGAGGGTTCCTACAATCAGCCGACGCCCGAGTGGCGACAGCGTGGCGAGGCTTCGCCGCCGTTTGATGGACTTGAAGCGGTTGAGGCCCTCGATGGCGTCCGCCAAGCCCGAATGCTTCGTCCCAACATGCTGGTGGTGTCCACCAACATCGAGGGCACGCCAAGCCCCCGGACGGGTGATCACGACGGCAACGACGACCTTGAGGCCCAACGAATCGAGAAGATATCTCAACTGCGAAATTTAATTTGGCAATTGGATGTTGAAAAGAACCTTCGCTGGCTGTTCATCACCAACGACGATTTGGACATGACCCACACGAAAGCTCGCCGGCGCCTGCTTTGGCAGTTGACGGCCCGATTCGATGTGGGGCGTGGACTGACCTTTGACGAGGACAAAGCCCGTCTTTGTTGGGACGCGACCACCCCCATTCCCTCAGAGGCGCACGGTGTTCGCCGTTGGCCTGCGGTCACGCTCCATGACGAGGAAACGCTGGCCAAGGTCGCCTCCCATCCCGAACTCAACAAATACGAATGGCCGCCCCACCTTTCCTTTGGGGGCCCTGAGTGATGGATGTCAAGCAAGTCTTGTCCTTCATCAAAATCGAACACACGCTGTTCTCTCTCCCCTTCGTTCTCATGGGGTACCTGATCGCCGCTCGCCAGTTTGGCGCTTGGAACGATGTTGACCTCCTCTGGATATTGCTGGCGGCGGTTGGCGCTCGTGGGCTTGCGATGGCGCTCAACCGAATCATCGACCGCGACATTGACGCCGCCAATCCTCGCACGCAGGGGCGTCATCTTGCGTCTGGGGGCATGAGCATGCGGACGGCTTGGACCCTTGCAGCCGTGTTTCTGGCCATGTTGCTCATCAGTGCTGGCCTGCTGAACAGGGTCGCTCTGATGATGGCTTGGCTACCCGTGCTGGCCTTCGTGATCTATCCGTACATGAAGCGCTTTACCTGGGGTTGCCACTTCTGGTTGGGGCTTTGCCTCGGCCTCGCTCCTGCCGGGGCTTGGGTCGCCATCGCTGCTGATGTGCACGGTTGGGGCGCCATCACCGGCTTGCTGCCGATGCGTACCGAGTTCCTCTGGGCGCCTACCATCCTTCCCATTTCCATCGGTGTGGCGTTGTGGATTGCGGCTTTTGACATCAACTACGCCCGTATGGACGTGGAGAACGACCGAGAACAGGGCATTCATTCCTTTCCGTCGAAGTTCGGCGAAACGGCCACGACCCGCACGACAGTCCAACTCTCGCTCCTCTGGTTTGCCTGCTTTGCTATCGCTGACCCGATGGACGGCATCTGGTTCCTCGCTGCTGCCGCTGTGATGGCGCTGGCCAACATCGTCGTTGT
>CAXRAL010000071.1:0-9393 GCA_964228815.1 Candidatus Poseidoniaceae archaeon | reverse complement strand
GCAGGTCACTGGGGCAGCGCCGTCAATGCTCAGCTTGACGGAGACAGCGGCCCAGTTGATGTCGCCGCCTTGGTCCATGGTCAACATGATCAGGTTGTCAGCGTCGCCTGCACCAGGGGTGCCCTGTGCGTCCTTTCCGCTGATTGCATAAGGACCCAGCGGCCAAAGGTGTGGTTCGGACCACGGCCCTTCGGGCGTGGTGGAATACACGTCAATCACGGCGATTCCGATTTCACCTTCGACATCAATTGCAAGGAAAGCAACAGTGGTCACACTTTCATCCGTCGTGGGAATTTCGTGCCACTGACTGACAGAGATGTTGATTGTGGTAAAGCCTGAGTTCGCCGAAACAGGAATGTCGATGGCCCCATCGAGGTTCAAATCCCATCCCATCGACATGGAGGTGCCTTCTGGGTCGATGGCTGAATGGTAGAGGGTGACGTTGATTCCAATCAGCGTTCCGTTGTAGAAACTTGAGGTGGTCTCTGTTGTTGTGGTGTTTGAGCCGTTCGCTGATGTTGTGGTGACGGTTGTTGTTTCGTTTTCCCACGCCCAAGCAATGTTGGCTTGCGTCTCTCCCATTTGAGTAGCGTGTGCAATGGGGATGTAATTGCCATCAACAATGGTGGTCACCGTGCTGCCTTGGGCTGATGGGATTATACCTCCACCGGAACCGGCTTCATCAGTGTCGTCTCCGGTTCCTGTTCCAAGGCATCCAGAGAGCATCATCATGCATGTGAGGAGAACAGCGGTCATTACACGGGTCGTTGGCTTCATGGCCGATTCTTGCAACCTGTTCGGTTTAATTTTTCTGCATGCGCGGAGAAAGAGGGGTTGAATTGAAACCGCGCATGAACGCGTCCGTTCATGCTTGCGTTTGTGCTAAGTTCATAAGCCGTCGCGGGGGCCTTTTGATGCAGAGAGGGATGAACTCATGTTGAACGTCACGGCCCGACAGGACTTGATGAACAAAATTGTAGAGACTCTGGGCGTGGTCGTCGAGGACGCACGCTTCGAGTTCAAAGAAGACAAAATGCAGGCGACCGTCGTGGACGCCTCGCACGTGGCGATGATCGACATGAAGGTCGACGCCGCCGCATTCGACACCTGGGAGATCGAGGAAAACGACCTCGCCCTTGAACTGCGCAAGGTCAAGGAACTCATCAGCCTCGGTGGCGCTGACGATATGATCGAAATGGCGTACACCAAGGACTCCGGTGTCCTCACGCTCAACCTCGGCAAGATTGACCGAAACATCCGCCCGCTGGACCCCAGCACGGTGAACTCCCCTAACCTGCCCAACATCGACATACCCTCCAGCATCGAAATCAACGGTGCATCCCTGGCCCAAGCACTTCGTGCAGCCAAGCAGGTGGGCGATCTGGTCAACTTCAGCATTGACGGCAACTCCTTCACCGTTCACGTGCAAGGTCAAACCGACTCGGTCACCGTGAGCTTCTCCAAGGATGAACTCGAGTCCCTCAACTGCTCCAAGCCCGCACGCAGCCAATACTCGCTGACCTACCTCGTGCCGCTTTCGAAAGTCTTCGGCTCCCTCGGCACCGTCAAGCTGGGCTTCGGCGAGAGCTTCCCACTGAGCCTTGAATTTACGTTCAACGACGGCGCAGGCGAAGTGCTGTACTTCCTGGCACCACGTGTGGAATCAGATTACTGATTCAGTATTCACGCCATCCGTTGCCGCAGTCCTTGCAGGTCAACATTCGAGTTTCCGGTTCGTCAGAGGAACGGGTTTGTTCGAGGTAGGCGAAAACTTCGACACAGTCGCACTTGGGGCACATGTAATCCCCCGTGGTGAGGATGCCTTGCATGTTGTCGGAATCCTTGATGACTTCGTAGTCCCGAGATTCAACCTTCGTGCTGGAGGTGGCCTTGGAGAGGTCGACTTCCTTTCCACCGATCTTGGTTTTCAGGTTTGCAGGTCCCTTGTAGCCGCACTTGTAGTTCGTGCAGGAGATGTCTCCGGAAGGAGTAGGGAACGAGAGCGTTCCACATTGAGGGCAAAACATGGGTAAAGCCTGCCAATTCGGATATATAATGTCTACCGCTTTTCTGAAATACAAGGGAATGTTGTTGCTGAACATTGCCCATGTGGAAGGGCAAGGGTCAAAATCAACGGCGTGAAGGGTTGGCTCATGTGGTTGTGGTACGACTGGCAGGCTGCCGCCGTCGCCGACGAACACGGCCACCTTGTCGATGTCATGCAGTGGGACGGTCACATGACCGAACACGCTGTGGTTGAACGGCTTCGCCTCATCGCTTCGGGCCAGCCTATCAGAGAAGCGGTGGCTCTCCACGAACGCTTCCCCGAGGCCGTGCTCTGCGTGCACGGCGACCCTCAACTTCCCGACGCCCAGTGGCCCGTTCCCTCTGCTGAGCAGCAAGGGCTGGCCGACAGTGCTGCCCTTCGGTTGGCGGTGGAAGGCGTCCAGGCGGCGGCCAGCGACCCTGACCGCCGTCTCGAACACCTCGTCAGAGGCAGCGATGAGTTGCGGGCCAGCCACTTGACGATGGAGGCCCGACTCATCGAGTGGGCCGGCCTGTTCTTCCCCATGACCGTCGTCACGGACAGGGCTGCTTACGTTCGCTCGGTGGCTGCCAGCGAGACGCCCCAAGCCTTTGCCGAGGCCATGGCGGTGGACGTTCCTGCTGAGTTGCCTTCGGAAAGCGAATGGCGGTCGCTGCGGGAATGGGCCGAGAGCACGGCCGGCGCCCATGCACGCCTCGACCGGATGGAGCACGCCCTTCGCCAGTTGACGGAATCTCACTTGCCCTCGGTGTCCGCCCTGGTCGGTCCGCTTCTGGCAGCTCGCCTGTGTGTTGAAGCCCACGGACGGGCACGGCTGGCCCGTCTTCCTTCGGGGACGGTTCAGATTCTCGGTGCGGAGAAAGCCTTCTTCCATCACCTCAAAACCGGGGCCCCTTCGCCCAAGCACGGCCACATTTTCATGCATCCATGGATCAGCCGCTCACCCCGCTGGGTGCGAGGCAAAATCGCTCGAATGCTCGCTGGCAAGATCAGCATCGCCGCCAAGGTCGACGCCTTCGAAGGTGAGGCATGGGGCGAAGACGAGGTGGCCAAGGTGGAACAGCGCGTGGACGACCTCCGTGAGGCCAACAAGCACCCACCGTCCCGCCGTTGAGAGGGTGTTCACATGGGTGGCGGAAAAAAACGAAGGCAGCGAGGCCCGCAAAACTTGTCCTCGACCGTCCTTCTTGACCGTCGAGCCTTGTGGACCCAAAATGCGGTACCGGGCACCGCTGTCTACGGCGAATCGTTGCGTAAGTTCTCCGGCAAGGAGCACCGTCGTTGGGACCCGAACCGTTCCAAACTCGGAGCAGGGCTGTTGCGAACCAAGCGAGATCCGGCGCTCTTGCTGCCTGGCCAAGGCGAGACCGTGCTCTACCTTGGGGCTGGTCACGGCACGTCCGTGAGTCACATCTACGACCACCTGTGCGGTGCTTCCAACCGGTTCGGTGGTCGCTTGGTGTGCGTTGATTTGGCGCCACGTTGCCTTCGGGATTTGACGTTCATGACCCGCGAGCGGCCCGGCTTGGTGCCCGTGCTGGGCGACGCCAGGAAGCACGCCGCCTGGGGCGTCTTGTTGCCTACCAAGGTGCCGTGGTTGTTTCAGGACGTTGCTCAGGCCGGCCAGGTGGACATTTTCCTCGCGGCATGTCAGCGCTTTTTGCAGCCCGGTGGAACAGGACTGCTCTCCTTGAAGGCGGCCAGTGAACGGTGGACGGGGGAAGGTGAAGCCGCCCTGTTCGCCGAAGTGGAACGCACGCTTCGCTCGGCGGGGCATGAAGTGGAGGAAGTCATCGAACTCACCGGCTACGAGGACAACCACCGCCTCTTCGTCGTTCGTGCGCCGGAGGCTTGAGCATGCCTGAACTTCCCGAGGTGGAGACCGTTCGTCAAGGCCTCTTGCAGGGCATGCAAGGCAAGACCTTCGAGGACGTGCTCATCCGGCGAGAAGGCCTGCGGTATCCCTTTCCTGAAGGGTTGGCCACGCTCGCCGGTGCAACGGTGTCGGACATTCGACGCCGTGCGAAGTACCTCCTCATCGACCTTGACGACGGTCGCGTCCTGCTCTCCCACCTCGGGATGAGCGGCCGCTACACGCTGTTTGACAGCGACCAAGCTGCCTCGGCCAAGCCGCTGCTTCAAACCGTCAACGGTGGTGTGCCGGTCTCGGCCTTTGGGGACGAAACCGGTCACGGAGGCAAACACGACCACCTTGAATTCATCTTCACCGACGGTTCCCGTGCCGTCTACACCGATCCTCGTCGGTTTGGCATCATCGACCTCTTCCCTGCCGAGGACGAAGCCGGCCACAAGTTGCTCGCTTCCCTGGGTCCTGAACCGTTTGACCCGTGGGACGCTCAGGCCTTGGCCGACCGACTAAAGGGTCGCAAGGTGGCCATCAAACTGGCCCTTCTGGACCAGAAAGTGGTGGTGGGCGTGGGCAACATCTACGTCTGCGAGTCCCTCCATCGAGCCGGCATTTCACCTCGTCGCGAGGCAGGAGGTTTGGTGCGGAAGAACGGTCAGCCAACCGCTCGTTTGGTTGAATTGGTCGGTCATGTCAAAGACGTCATCGAGGAAGCAATTCAGGCCGGTGGCTCGACCCTCAACGATTTTGCCAGCGTGGACGGGACCCTCGGCTACTTCGCTCACCACTTTGCCGTCTACGGGCGTGAGGGCCAACCGTGTGAAAAAGCAGGTTGCGGTGGCGTGGTGCGGCGCATTGTTCAGAGCAACCGCTCAACCTTCTTTTGTCCGAGCTGTCAGCGATGATCAGAGGTTCAGCAGCACGCTGACCGCAAAGCCCCACAGAACGAGGGCGGTCAGTCGGTGGATGAAGGCCGCCCGGTCCTTCAAGCGGTCGAGCCACGGCGTGCCGGTCAAGACCACGGCCACCAAGAGGTACCAGAGGGCGTCGATGGTCATGCCGAGCAGACCCACGGCGGTTTTCGAAAGCAGGTTCATGTCGGGCTGAAGGACCTGGGCGAGCACAGCCACGAGGAACAATGCGATTTTTGGATTGAAGAAGGCAATGGCAAACCCCTCAGCAAAGCCCTGTGCGCCCGAACCGGTGTCCTCGCTAAACAGGGCGTCGTGGTTGGCGTTCCACATGGACACCCCGTACCAGACCAAGAGTGCGCAACCAACCAGTTGAAGGCCGGTGAACACGGTCGGGGCTTCCTCGAGCAGGACGATGAGGCCGAACACGGCAAGTCCGGCGTACATGCCGAAGCCCAAACCGTGGCCCAAGGCGCACATGACACCTTGGCGGCGGCCACCGATCATGGTGTTTCGGAGCACCACCATCAAGCTGGGACCGGGTGAGATGGCACCGAGGGTGAACACCGTCCCGGCGGCCAAGAGCACGTCCCAGGCCACGGCCTCCATGCACCGCCCAAGCGGTCAACGCATTCAACTTGACCGTGAGGTTCCCCAGTGGTGAAGCCTTGGGGTTGTCAGGAGATTCGGCTGCGCTACTTACAGGAGGTAAAGGGTTACACCGTTGCCAGCCTTGCGTTCCTTTTCGGCTGCCGCAAATTCAAGGCTCCAACGCAGCATCGATGCGTTCGCTTTTCGTTGACTGACCACGCGGAGGTAGGCTGACTGCAGAGCAGCGATTGAGGAAGGGTTCGGTTGTCGGTTCTCCATGGTAGGCTCATCGTACTTTACACACTTAAATGTTGTTTTCCATGCATCATCGGTGCATCAGCCGTATTTTTCTACGAAAAACAGCCATTTATTGCCGCATTCCTACAATACAGTGTTCAATTTACACTGCGCGTAAGCGATCTGAAGACCCGTGGTGCCAGGTTGATTGGCTGCGCTGGCGGTAGACCCTGAAGGACGTGGGTCCTCTGGATGCGCCCTGAAGGCGTTCTTCCCGCGTTTTTCGGTACACGCGATACCCACCGGCGGTGATCGCATCAGGATGTTCGGGAAAGACCACACCCGCTCGTTCCAATTCACGCTGGGCTCGAAGGGTGGAGGTGCTGGCGGATTTGGCTCGGGAGGTCAGGGCCTTGAGGCCGAAACTCCTCGCCACCTCGGATTCCCGGAGGTTTTCTTCACCCTTCCATGCTCGCTTCTTTCCTTTCCCTTTCTTCTTGGTTCGTGTGTCGATGCGTTCGAACCATCGGTCGCAGCGAAGCGTGGGTTGTTTGACGCAACGGAAGGTGGTGGCTTCCACGGCGGCCAGACCTGGCGCCACGTGGTTGTAGGCGCCTACATCAAGGCCAACCCAGGCGGGACGCCCGTCCGGCAGGCGGTCGTCGGAAAAGGCCACTTCACCTGCATCGCCGAGTTTCGTGGTCGTCGTGTGGCCGAAGAAGACGGTGCGTGCGGGGTCGACGGCGCCTTCGTGCTGGAACCATTCCTTGCGGATCCACAGCAATTCTTTCTCGCCCTGCATGTCGAGGGGCATCCTCGGGTCGTAGCCGGCGTGGACAAAGCGAAGATGGTCGAGCACGATTTGAGTGGGAAGCGTGTCGAGCCACATGAAGTCCTCGGCCATCTGCCGCTTGGCTTCGTAGAGGTCACCGTTCGCCTGGACGATGTAGGAGGCATAGGTGGATTTTCCACCACGCTGCATCCACGGCTGCCAGGCCTCAAACGAACCGTCGGGCTGGACGCATTGAATCGCCATGTGCTCGTGGTTGCCCTTGAGGCAAATCACCTGCGGGTGGGTGCGCAAGAGGTGCACCAGGCCGGCGGAGTTCGGGCCACGGTCAATCATGTCGCCCAAGCACACCACCCTGTCCTCAGGTTTGAGGTTCAGTCGGTGGAGGAGCGCCCTGAAGGTCGCCAGATGCCCGTGGATGTCGCCGAGCACGAAAATACGGTGGCCGTCGTCAAGACGTGCCTGCAGATCGGCTTCGAGCGAGGGGTCGCGTAGCGACGGTCCAAGGGGGAGATTCAACTTGCAACTCAAGCTGTTCACCGAAGAGATGGTCCCTTCGGTCAACGGTTGTTTGAATCCCTATATGTTCTTCCCCCTGGAGAAGGGGGTCAAGGGCCGGTTTTCCGACCCTTTCACGAACAATGGACTTCACTCTTCTTCCGAAGCAGCGGGGACGTCCTTGGGCTCTTCTTCGGTGGGTGCGTTGGCAGCGCCAACCATGCCCATGCCGATCATGGCGATGCCGCCCACCCAGAACAGGAGGGTGACATAGTCAATCCAGGAGTCGAAGTTTGTCCAGTAGGTCATCTTGTCTTGGTTTTGCACAATCTTGCTTTCCATCTCTTCAGCATCGCTGTCCCCAATCATGGACGAGGAGTGAATCTCGAAGACCGGAACCAAGTCCGACATGCTGGGCGTGCTGGCTTGACTGCCGTGAGCTCGGGTGTCCAAGAAGAACGTGGATTTCGACTCTCCAGCGATGATGAGGCCGGAGATCTCCTCGGCCTGCATGCTGATCTCGCTGCCGAAGTAGACGGGGAGCGCACCGGGCGTGGCGTCGAGCAGGCTGTAGGTCTCGAGCAGGTTGGCCTGGATGTTGCGCTCGGTGGCGACCACGGTGGCCGAACAGTCGTCCACAGGGATGCCCTTGACGTCGCTCGTGCCGTCGCAGGTGATGTCAGCGATGGCGTAGCCGCTCACGTCGACTTTGTCGCCCGTGCCGGTGAGGAAACCACCGGTCGTGCCAACGAGGGATTCGGGCGTGATGAGGCCGAAGGTGGCCGTTGCCATGGCATCGTTGCGCCACGAGAGTTGTGTTGAACCGTCTTCGGCGAGGGTCTCGCCTTGGTCGCAATCGCCAGCCTCACCCGTACACATAGTGTAGTTCGTACCGTCGCCGTTGGCGATGGCCACGCCACCGTTCAACACCTCCGAACTGAAGTAGGTCTCGTTGGATTCAAGCGACGTCCAACCGACGCTGGTGTCTGCGGGGTTGCCGGTCGCCAAGAAAGCGCTGACCGGGTCGTGCCACCCGAGGAGCCAGTTGTTGAACGACTGGGTCAAGTAGGGTGCCGTACCGAACGAGGACATCAGGAAGCCGGGCACGAAGGAATCGGCCGTGGTGCCGTAAAGCGGTCCCATCATGAGGGCTCGCATGGCCGTAGCAGCGTTGGTGTCAACGCCGTAGAGGGCGCCGATGGTGGTCGCATCCCAGACCATGGGGGTGCCAGGGCCCATCGTGGTGAAGTTGATCGGTGGCGTCATGCCGGAGAGTTCACCGTAGAGGAAGATCGAGGCACCCGTTCGGGTGGTCAGGCCGAGCGGCCCGTAGAGGACGTTGGCGGATTGCGCTTGGGTGAGGTCGACGGGGTCGTTGCCAAACAGCGCGCTCCAAGCGCCGCCCATGTTGAGTGAGTTTTCCAGGTAGGGATCGCCCACGGGGCTCGCAGCACCGAAGGTTTGGTTGACGAATTGTTCAGCGTTCATCGTACCCACGCCACCAAGGAGACCAAGTTGGGCGGAGGAGGCTGAGGTGGCCCAGCCTGCGACCCAGCCTGCCACAGCGCCGTACTGCTCTGCGGTCATGTTGTAGGCGGTCATCACGTCGACGGCTTCCATGCCGAGGAAGGCGACCATGCCAAAGGAGGTGCCTTCAGCGTTGGTGGCGACGATACCGGTGGGGGTGTCGGTCATGTGGCCGGCGGTCATGAGGCCAACAGCATTCACGCCGGTCATGTCGACGCCGGTCAGTGTTCGGAGGCGCTCTCCAAGTTCGGTGTTGTTGGTGAGGTTGGCGTCGGTGCCGCCGCCGTATCCAGCGAATATTTGCCCGACACCGGCGTACATGGACCAGTCTCGGACAAAGGTCTGTGCCACGTCAGGGACTTGGATTGGGGGGGTGGTCTCGTTGCCGTCATGATCGAAATCCATCTCAGCATCGTATCCATAGGAGGTGGCTCGTTGCATTACCGTAGAGTTGTAAGGGTCAGCCATCACGGTCGACAAGAGGGTTTCGGGAGCGCCCAGGCCGACAAAGGCTACGGAGCCAAGTGGCTCAAGCAAGGAGATGTTGAAGGCCGTATCAACAGGGTGCATCGTGTCCATCATGGCATCCGCCATGGCGCCCGTGAAGTCGGCTGCAGGGAGGTCATTGCCTTCTGCGGAGTTCGCATTCATGATGCCCATGCCGGTGTCGCTGGCAGCCCAGCCGCTGTAGAATCCGAGGCCAACCATGTCGCCCGAACTTCCGTAGAGTTGTGCAAGGCTGGCTGCGGTGCCGATACCGGCCTGGGTGGTGTTCATGTCCTGGAGGACCATTTGAACGGCGAATCCGACCTTGGTCAGGTCCATGATGCCGGCGATGGCGGTGCCGGTGGCACCGATGACCTGGGTCTGGAAGGCAATGTTGAGCTGGCTGACCTCGGTGTCGCAGGGGACGGCGGTGTCGGCA
>CAXRAL010000070.1:0-2134 GCA_964228815.1 Candidatus Poseidoniaceae archaeon | reverse complement strand
GGGCGCTCACACGCCACGATGAGGTCGGTGGTCGTCCCGTTTCGCAAGTATTCGGCCAGCAGCCGCACGTGGGCCGGATGGTCGAGAACCCAGCAGGTGCGCATGGTCTGCGGGAGAAGGTGGCCACCCTCAAGGCATCGCATGGGAGAAGTTGATGGACGAGTTCGAAGAGCGGGCAGGCATGAGCAAAATCGGTATCCACCCGGCTGGAAGCAAAACCTACGCCCCCTACACCCCCGCTGTGGTCGTTGGGAACCATGTCTGGCTTTCAGGCCAAATCAACATCGATGCGGGCGACGACATCGTCTCGCAAACCCGAGGCACGCTCGACAAAATCGACGGTCTGCTCGCCGAAGCGGGCACCTCCAAGCACGACCTGGTGTTCGTTCAGGTCCTGCTCAAAACCATGGACTACTACGCTCCAATGAACGAGGTCTACGGTGCATGGCTCGAAGGCGTGGAGATCAAACCCACCCGAGCGGCGTTCGCCGTCGATGCGCTGCCCGCCGATGCGCTGGTGGAGATCGTCGTTCAAGCCGTCAAGAGCGATTGAGATGCCGGGTTCGCCCTACTTGGATGAGCCGCCCAAGGGCCTGTGGACGTGGCCGAGGTTGCTGCGCGTGGTCGGTCTGCCTGCGACGGCGTTTCTCGGGGCCTGTGCGTACTACGGGGTCCTGTTGGAGGCGCTGGCCATCATCACGGTGACGATGCTGGTGGTCAACTGGATGGTGCGATGAACCGCGAGGATTGAAAGCCCCGAGCCCCTGCGTCACCTCATGGAAACGTGGCCCGAAGCCTGTTTCAAGGCCTACGACATTCGCGGACTCGCCAACGGGGACGGCACGGGAGAACTGACACCCGACTTTGCCTACCGGTTGGGCCGCGCCCTGGCCACCTACCTTGAATGCGATTCATTCGCCGTTGGGCGTGATATCCGAGACTCATCGCCTGCGCTCGCCACGCAACTCATGGCCGGTCTGGCCGACGGTGGTGTCGAAGTGTGGGACATCGGCATCGTGTCGACCGGGTGCGTCTACCACGCCTGCTGGACGCTGCCCGTGAACGGTGGCGTGATGGTCACCGCCAGTCATTTGCCCATGCCCACGCACAACGGCTTCAAGATGTGCCGAGGCACGCTGCCGCTGGCTGGTGAAGAAATTCAGGAACTGAAGGACGTCTTCCTCAAGGGCGACTTCCGAGAAGGGACGGGCGAGGTCGTTGACCACCCGCACATGGACGCTTATCTCGATGCCATCATCGAATCCACCGGCCCGCTGGCCCGCACCGTCAAGGTGGCCGTGGACTGCGGAAACGCCGTGCCCGGACCGTTCATGAGCGAACTGCTCGACAAGATGGGCGTTGAGCACGTGGATTTGTATTGCGACTGGGACGCCACCGAACCGAACCACGGGGCCGACCCCACCCGACCGAAGAACATGGTCGACCTCGGAAAGGCCGTCGTGGATCACGGATGCGAATTCGGCATGGGGGCGGACGGCGACGGCGACCGCATTGGCGCGGTCGACGAAGAAGGCCGTTTCATCTATCCCGATCGGCTCATTGCCCTGCTCGCTGAAGACCTGTTGCGGGACGAAGACGAGATCCCCGAAGATGCCGCCGACGACGAGCACCTGCGCATCGTCTACGACGTGAAGTGTTCGATGAACGTGGAGCAAGCCATCCTCGAAGCCGGCGGACGACCCGTCATGGCTCGCACCGGCCATTCGTTCATGAAGCGGGTCTTGGCCAGCATGCCTGAGTGCAAGATGGCCGCCGAAATGAGCGGTCACATCTTCCTCGCCGACCGCGGATGGTACGGCTTTGACTGCTCGCTCTACAACGCTGCACGCCTCATTGAGTTGTGGTCTCGCCATGCCCCTTCAAGCGAAGGTGGTCCAACCTTCTCAAGCGAACTCGACCGGCTGGCTCCGCCCTTGCCCACCACGGGCGAGGTCAAGGTGCCGTGCCCTGAGGAGGACAAGTTGGAGGTCGTGGCGGCCATCACCGAGGCCTTTGAGGACATGGAATGCTCCACCGTGGACGGTGTTCGTGTGCGCTTCAACAACGAGGACGACGAATACGTCGGCTGGTACCTGGCTCGTAAGTCCAACACCGAGCCCGTGCTCGTGATGCG
>CAXRAL010000069.1:0-17689 GCA_964228815.1 Candidatus Poseidoniaceae archaeon | reverse complement strand
GAGTGGGCTCGTGCACGGCGTTATCGCCGAGGGCGCTGTTGCCAACTTCAACATCGTCGATGGCCCTCACTGGGAAGCCATGTGCCTGCGCCCGTCAGCCTCGCCGTTCTCAGGAACCGTCCTTGATGGAAACTTCATTGCACATTGAATTTCTTATATGCCTCTTTCAAAATGTGTTGTTGTGAAGTGACGTTTGAAAAATAATTAAGTGATTATCATGGCTTGGGTTGAAACCATTGTTTGTTCGGCGAGGAAAGGAGTGGATGCCCGTCTCCGCCGAATGTTGCGGGCGCGTCAAGAGTACAAACGGCGCCAGCCAGGATGCATTGGTGCATGGATGGGTACGGCTGCCGAATCATCTGAGATGATGCTCGTTCAATCTGCGTTTCATTCAGCAGGCGATTGGAAACGGATCTCAAAAGAAATACAGGAGAGCCTCGACGTTGAAGATGGCGGGATTGAGGGGCTTTTGTTGGGACCGCCATTGGTTGGCATCTTCGAAATTCCAGATGATGAACTGAATCAACTGAACTTTGGCTCGAACGGCTAAAATTTCGTAGCCTGTTTCGTCGCATAATGTGAGTTATGCGACATGGGCCCGAAAGCCAGCACAGATGATTCAGTCAATGGAGGAGGCAATGGAGCGCAGTCAAGCGTTTTTGCGTTCACTGTTCTGTTGAATTCGCCAATTTGCCTATTTTTGGACCTCCGAACCCCTCCTTTTTGCCCAATAATTGCCATTCTTGTGGAAGTGGGAACAGAAGCGTTCAATATCGGGACCGAGTGGCACCGGTTGAGCAACATGTCCGATGTCCAAGGCTACTGCATGAAGTGCAAACAATACGGCCCCATCAAGAATGGCGAGAAAATTGTCATGTCCAATGGACGAACGCGCATGGCTGGTTTTTGTTCACAATCAGGCTGTACCGGTAAAATTTCGAAGATCATCGCATGAGCTCAACACACTGACCTACCGAATTGATTTAATAGAAATGTCAGGTGGGTCAACTTACCTAGGGCTCGTGGTCTAGGGGTTTATGACGTTGCCTTGACATGGCAAAGATCGAGAGTTCGATTCTCTCCGAGCCCACCAATGAATATCAGCGATTTTCTTTTGGATGGGTTTTTATGCCAATTGCCATTCCATTAAAGAATAACTAATCTTCATCGGAGGCTACGTTTTCAGGCTGTGGCAATTTCAGTTTCGCCACAGGGCGGTCGTCGTCATCGGTGAACGTAAAGTCCGTCGAACCACCATCCCATCGCCGCACATCCTCAGATTCATCAAAGGACTCTTCGGGAATGGACGCGTTAGGCCCGAGTGAATACACAGACGGATCGAGTGGAAGTGCCGTAGATTCTTGGATGGCTTGTTGTTCAGCAGGACTGGGTGGTTCCCGGTCCTCCATGATAGCGCCAGCGTGAAATGTCCCACACTCGGAACATCGGTACATGCCCTTTCGGTCAAAACATCCGCACACAGGGCATACAGCAAGGCCGTTAAGCCGTTCAAGTGGGTCTGACTTGACCATGTGCTCACTCAATGAACATGTCTTCTTGGTAGCCAGTCACAAGGTCGCCAGTTCCGTCTTCTTCGATGGTCACGGTCTCTTCCTCGTCATCAAATTCTACGATGACACCGAACACTTCCTCGTCATCAAAGACCAGGCCGATGTGCGAACCGATGTCGATGGCGTCTTCTTCTCCGTCATCCTCAGCTTCCGCGTCATCTTCCTCGGAATACTCGTCATCATCTTCTTCGGATTCCGCATCGTCGACTGCCTCTTCCTCTTCTTCAACCTCATCATCTGTCTCGTCATCGAGGTCTTCCTCGGCCTCTTCCTCTGACTCGTTGGATGCATCGGCTTTGTCTTCTTCAAACTCTTTCATCGCCTTTGCCCGCGCACGCCATTCCGGTGCTTTCACAAGGTGAAGGAACAATGAACCGATCAGACCCAGGGTCGAAATCATCAGCAGCAAGATTCCATCAAGATAGAAGGCCTTGGGCATTGAGAAGTTTGAATCTGGACCACCCATGATCGTCAATGAATTCGGACATCCACCGTCCTGGTATTTTTCGTCACACTTGTAGATGTCGCCTTCCGACAAGCCACCTTCTGGAATCAATCCTGAATCGTTGGGCACGTAGGCAACGTTACCTCCGCTACCATCAACCGGTCCGAAGAGTGCATTGACCAGCACGAGTGCAATCAAAATTCCAAATCCAACGTGAAGGATAGGCCAAATGGCGTCGTTCCAAGATTTCGACATCATCCGCTTTTGCCAGATCGTCGGGAACTCCTTCTCGGCTTCGTGAGCGATGACAGCTTCCTCATGGTCGTCCAAGGATTCCATCGAGTCATAGAATTCGGTGATGTCAATCAAGCCGTCATCATCATCATCAACTGCCTCCATGATGGCGTCCACGTCTTCAATATCGAGAACATCTCCGTATTTTTCACGGAGCGCGCTTCGCAATTCAGCCATTGAGATCGTCCCGTTCCCATCAACATCAAGCTCGTTGAACATTCGTTGGGCCGATATGTCATGCTCGTCCATCATGGCGGCCAACGCAGCCAGTGGATGCTCAGCAGTTCCCTCGTCTTCTGATTCTTCCGTGGCTTCATCGCCCACTTCATGCTCCTCTTCTTCGTCAGATGAATCGCTGACGTATGATGCATCAGTATCGTCGCCTTCGTCCGAGCCCACATCATCCTCAAGGTCAAATTCTTCGTCATCAATGTCAGATGAGATGGCTTCATCTTCAACTTCCATCTCCTCTCCATCATTGGATTGGTCATCGTCGGACTCAATCTCGACAACGACTTCATCATCGTCCTCATCGTCGTCTTGGGAGGGCGTTTCGTCTTCTTGTTCCTCGGGTTTGCTTGAAGCCTCACTCGAAGGTTCGACTTCATCGCCGCTCAGGATGGTATCAAATTCATCCAAATCAATAAGCCCGTTTCCGTCCGCATCAATTTCAGCGACCAGGCGGTCGACTTGTGATGGTGGGAGATCAGCGAGATTTAGGCTGAGAAGACCCTGTTTCAATTCTGAAGAATCAATGGTTCCGTCGCTGTTTTCATCAAAGCGATCAAACAATTTTCGAATGTTAATGCCCGTGTCCGCGACCCATTGCCGCAGGATATCAACCACATCATCGGCAACGAACAGCACACCACACTCGGGGCAGCGTGTTGAGTCAAGGGGGACAAGTGCTTGACATCCACCGCACTCGCCTAACGCATCTTCAGAGATGCCCGAGAACTTCGTATCGCACTCTGGGCATGCCTCAGAATTGATAGGAATGACGGCTCGGCAAGCACCACATTCGGCCATCGCCACGGAATCAACTTCATCATCGCTCATTCTTCCACCTATTAATACCACGATGAACGGCGTTATAATCATTGATGGCCGCCTTCGTGCCAGAGGCGTAATTCCTTAGAACGTCATGGCTCCACTCACGTTAAGGGGGGCGCAGATGGGAGGAATGACCACACTCGACACGGCGTCAGCAGCCGGCACGTATGCAGTGCTCGCCGATCGGATTGAGTCATGTGAAGGTGATGTTTCCATCTACAGTCGCTTGCCCATGCGGCAACTCCTCCGATTCGTTGCCTCAAACAAGGCTGAAATGTGGTGGATTTCCGAACACGAAGGCACCCGTTCAGTCCAACCAAATGTCGTGAACCTCGAGCAGCACATCACCATCAATACTACGCCGTCACAGGAATTGTTGGTCATTGAGGGCCTGGACTGGTTGGTTTCACGAAGTGGTGCGCAAGCCACACTTGCATGGCTTCAGCGACTTCACAGTCTCGCTGCTGAGCATGGTTTCGATGTCGTTTTGCCATTGGATCCACTGAGCATGGAGACGCATGTTTGGAGGAGAATCGCAGGCCTTGCACCGGTTCTTGAGCAGCATAAGGCCGAGAAGGAGGACCATATTTTCGAACATGGTGTCGACGTGCTCAACGAACCATCCGCTGCACATGATCAACCTCAATTGGTTGATGATGACCGCACGGTCACTCATCTTGTGAACCTCCCCTTCGAAGGATTTACGAAATCACTTCTCTCCAAGCGAATGCTTCAATGGAAACGGATGGGTTTTGACCTCGCATCGTTGGAGCCTGCCCTCTCCATGAACGACCTGCCCCAAATGCATGCCCTCTATGCATCAGTCGAATCAACCATCATCCTCGCCATCGATGGATTGAGGTTGATGGAACATCATCGAGATAAACTCAGTGTCACTGAATGCGAGATGTTCAATTACAGAATGATGTCATTGATGGACGTGGTACTTCACATCGATGAACTGGAAGCAATGATTTCATCTCGGTAATCGTCCGTGTTCAGCTTCCATTCTTGCTAACCATCCACCATCCACGACGCACGATGCGAGTTCAAGCAATTCGTCGGACGTTGAACGGTCACCCGTTAAGGCCGGCGCCACACTACGAATCAGGCTGTGCAACCCTTGTACGTGGGCAGAGGATGGCAACGATGCGTGCTCCAAGGCTTCAGCACCGATCAGCGCTTCGCACGCAATAATCTCAGCGAGACGGCGAACACCTTGGTACAGATTCCATGCGGCAGTGGCGCCCATGCTGACATGGTCTTCTTGGCCAGCGGATGTCGTGGTGGAAAAGGCGGTTCGTGGCGTGGCTTGACCGTGGAGTTCAGCTAAGGCAGCACCTGCAACATACTGAACGATCATCAATCCTGATTCCAAGCCAGAATCGCGTGCGAGGAAGGCAGGGAGTTCACTTCGCGCTGGATCTAACATCTGGTCCATCCTCCGTTCCGAAATGGAACCGAGTTCAAACAAGGCCAGACTCATGGCATCACAGGTTAACGCGACAATTTCACCGTGGAAGTTTCCTTGCGAAACGACCTCATGCGGGCCGGGGTTGTCCGGCTCGGGGAAAATGAGTGGGTTGTCCGTAGCACTGTTCATTTCTTTCGTAATCATATCACCAAGACGCTTGTACGATTCGTAGACGGCACCGTGAACTTGGGGTGCACAGCGGAACGAGTAGGGGTCTTGGACGCGGTCGCAGTCGGCATGTCCTGCGAGAATTTCAGACCCAGAGAGCAACGCTCTCAGTCGCTGTGCGACCATGGCTTGACCAGGATGTGGTCGAACCTCATGAACCTCGGGGCGAGCGGGCGTCAGGCTGCACGACCGTGCATCCATGGACATGGCCAACACGGCATCAGCCATAACAAGCAGATGAGTAAGGTCATGGTGAGCAAGTGTAGCGTAGGCTGTCATCTGACTTGTACCATTGATGAGGGATAACCCGTCTTTTGCCGTGAGTTCAACGGGGACAAGTCCTCGCTCAAACAACACCTCGTTCGTTGCTCGCCTTTCGCCACCGACGAGGACATGCCCTTCGCCAATCAGTGTCAAAGCGAGGTGCGAGAGGGGGGCGAGATCGCCGCTTGCACCGAGGCTACCGATTCTTGGTACAGCTGGGTGGATGCCTTGGTTCAGGTACAACACAAGTTGTCGAATGCAATCGGGGTGAATGCCGGAATGGCCTTTGCACAATGAATTGAGGCGAATCAACATCATGGCACGAACGGCTTCAATGCACATTAATTCACCAATGGCCGTCGCATGGGACCGAATGAGATTGACTTGCAGTTGAGCGAGGTCGTCCGCTGAAATCCGAGCATGAACCAGGGCACCAAAACCAGTGTTAATTCCGTAGACGGTTTCGCCTTCCGATACAATGCGCTCAACGACGCGACGCGCTGCGTGGATGGCTGGCCAAGCATCTTCTGAAACCGCCACGGTTGCCTTCTGCTGAGCCACCATCGCCACTTCTTGTGGCGTCAGCGTCCGTCCATCTGCATGAACCACGGGCATGGAAGTCATTGTCCATCGCCTCCAAACTGTCTCAGGATGGTTGAATCTACCAGATGAGGAAGTGTCACCGTCAAACTGCTCTCAATCTCCATGGCCCGCTGAATCGCTGAGCGAGCACCCGGGTTTCTTGCCCATGCGCGACGAGCGACGCCATTGTTCACGTCCCAATGAAGCATGGACTGCAGGCGCCGTTCTGCATCATCAGTGCCGTCCAACAGCATGCCAAAACCACCGTTCATGACCTCGCCCCAACCTACGCCGCCCCCGTTGTGAAGGCTAACCCATGTTGCGCCACGGAAGGCATCTCCGATGGCGTTCTGCACCGCCATGTCTGCAGTGAACATCGACCCGTCTCTGATGTTCGCAGTCTCTCTGTACGGGCTATCGGTTCCTGACACATCGTGGTGGTCTCGCCCAAGCACAACCGGTCCACGAAGTTCACCAGCGGCCACGGCTCGATTCATCGCCAGCGCGATTTCTCTTCGACCGACATCATCGGCGTAAAGGATGCGGGCTTGACTCCCAACGACAAGGTGATTTTGACCTGCTTGCTGTATCCATCTCAAATTATCGTTGATCTGTTGCTTAACGTCATCGGGAGCAACGTCACGCATCCTCATCAAGACCTCTGCTGCGATGGCATCGGTTCGAGCGAGATCTACTGGGTCGCCACTGGTGCACACCCATCGGTACGGTCCGAATCCATAATCAAAACAAAGCGGCCCCATGATGTCTTCAACATAGGAAGGGTACCTAAACGACCCATCATCATTGACGACATCAGCACCGACGCGAGATGCCTCGAGGAGGAAGGCGTTTCCATAGTCCCAGAAATACATCCCGCGCTCTGCCATGGCGTTGATGGCTTCTGCGTGCCTTCGAAGTGTCCCCTGGACTTCTGAACGGAATAAATCCGGATTCTCCGACATCATGGACGCGCTCTCGTCGTAGGTCCGGCCCGCAGGGAAATAGCCGCCCTGATAGGGGTTGTGGAGGCTGGTTTGGTCGCTCCCGAGGTCGACCTTGATCTCACGTTCAACGCAACGTTCCCAAAGCTCAACGATGTTTCCGATCAGTCCAATGGATATCGCTTCGCCGTTGGTGGCTGCCTCAACCATTCGGTCGATGGCATCGTCGATGGATTCCGTGACCTCCGTTAACCAACCCTGTTGATGCCGTTTGTGAGCAGCGTGTGCGTTGGTTTCTGCAATGATGCATGCCGCGCCAGCGATGGTGGCTGCTTTGGCTTGAGCGCCAGACATGCCGCCGAGACCGCTGGTGATGAAGGTCACACCGGCAAGATCGGCGTCGTCACTGAGGCCAAGATGGAGGCGGGCAGCATTCAGCAGGGTGATGGTGGTGCCGTGGACAATGCCTTGGGGGCCGATGTACATGTAGGAACCAGCCGTCATTTGACCGTACTGTGTAACGCCAAGCGCATTCATTCGCTCGTAATCCTCTTGGCTCGAATGGTTTGGAATCACCATGCCGTTGGTCACCACCACCCGGGGTGCATCGGGATGAGACGGAAACAAGCCCAACGGGTGGCCAGAATACATGACGAGCGTTTGGTCATCTGTCATTTCGCAAAGGTACTTCATGACGAGGCGATATTGCGCCCAATTTTGGAACACTGCTCCGTTTCCGCCGTAGGTGATGAGTTCGTGCGGAAACTGTGCAACGGCAGGGTCGAGGTTGTTGTGAATCATGAGCATGATCGCTGCCGCTTGGGTTGAATTCGTGGGGTAGGCCTCGATGGGGTAGGCTTTGATTGGATATGCATCGGGGCGATAACGACGCATCAAAATTCGACCGTAGGAATTGAGCTCTTCCATGAATTCTTCAGCCAACGCTGAATGCAACGTTGGAGGAATGTAGCGGAGTGCATTTTCAAGCGCTAAGACCTTCTCATCCGGGGACAAAATCTGCCTTCGATTTGGTGCATGGTCAACAGACGTGTCGAAGCCAGGGTGAGGCGGAAGTTCGTCGGGGATGCCTTCAGTGACGGACATCTGCATCGCCAGAATGTCCTCATCCATGTGCTAACCTTGGAGCGGATGTCTTTGAGGGTTGTTCTTAGAACGCCACGGAAGTGGCCCGGGCGTATGTTCAAGAACGGCGACTCCAACCCACAAACGAACCACGATGCTCGAGGAAGAACCAATCATCGCGGAATTGTTGGAACCAACCAATTCCTCGGCAACGAAAGAATTCAACCTGATTCTTGGAGGAACCCTTGCCATCTCGATGATTTTCCTCTTCTTGTCCGCATTATTCGGTGATGCGCTGGTCAACTTGGTAGCAGAGGACAAAGAGGCGAGTGGCGTTCGCGTCCCGGTTTGGGAGCGATATACGCTGCCCTACGAAACCGATGGTGATTTTGGAGTCGCTCTGGAAGTTGGCCCGTACGCACTCCTCCCGACAGAAAATGAATGGAATTCCACGCATCATTTCGTAGAATACACCTTGCCCATTGAAGAGGGTGGAGCAGCGCCAAACGGCCTCATCAGCTTGGCCGTGTGGTTGCCCGATGTGCCGGATGGGATGCAAGTCCCAGTGATTGCTGAAAGCGGACCGTACTTCCAAGAGGCCAGCGTGGAAACACCCTCGATTGAAGTGCCCGGCAGTTGGCTTGGACAGATGTTCATTGACCAAATCCTCCCGCACGGTTATGCCTTTGCTCAGATTTCCGTGTCGGGGACGGGGCGAAGCAACCACTGCATGGACTTGATGGGCAATGCAGAGCAACTCGGCAACGACGCTGCCGTCCGTTGGCTCGCTGAACAGCCGTGGTCCAACGGCGCTGTCGCGCTGATTGGCAAGTCCTATGACGGCAGTACACCATGGCAAGCGGCCATGTTTGGTGCAGAGCACGATTACCTGAAGACCATCGTTCCCATTTCAGGCCTGATTGGCGTCAAAGAACTGATGTGGAAAAACGGATCGTCTGAGGCCCGCGCCCCCATCATGCACAACGGCGTGTACGGCTCTTACGGTATCGACGGCGATGAAGAGGATTACCAGAACCTCTGCCCCGATTACATCATTGGCCCAGGCACCGGTGTCAGCGCTTACATGTTCGGTTCAGAAGTCGCCGGTGATTATTGGGCAGAGCGCTATTTCCTTGACCGCGTCCTCGAGAATTACAAGGGGAGCGTCTACCTCATCCAAGGGATGCACGATTGGAACGTTGACCCGCACATGGCCGTGCCGACCATCAACCGTCTCATTGATGCAGGTATTGAGGCCAGGGGCTTGTTTGGCCAGTGGGACCACGATTACCCCGACCGCCCTGTGCAACTTGATGACCGTTCGGACCTCGGAGGCAGGGGTGGCGAAGCCTTCCCTGAAATGATACGCTTTGATTGGATGCAAGACATGTTGGAATGGTTTGATTACTACCTCAAAGGCATCGGCGACCAACCAGGTCAGTGGATTGAAATCCAATCCAACCAAGGCTCGTGGCGTATCGAAGATCGCTACCCACCCGCTGACGCCAATGAGATCGTGTTTGAATTGGGAGCCGACATGATCAACATTGCCGGAACCACCACGGTGCTCCCTGACGCTTCGTCAGGACCCATCTGGGAGACCGAGCCGCTGGCGGAAGACATCTACATCGCGGGCATGCCACGAGTCCATGTTGAGGTCACCACCGCCAGTTTGGGTGGGCAACTGTATGCGTTGCTCGAAGATTGTGATAACCAGAGCAATTGCATCCACCTCGGCCATGCCATCATGGATTTGCGTTATCATGCAGGTGGTGATGAGATACAGACTTGGACGCCCGTCGTTGAATCCATCAATGCAAAAATGGAATTCTTTGCCATGGACGCCGAGGTGCCCGCAGGACACGTTCTCCGTTTGAGCCTCCAATCCACGGGTGAAGATTACCTCCCGGCGAGCACTTCATCGGTGGTCTTTGTTGAGGAAGGCTCAGCATCGACACTCCAACTCGACACGTTTGAGCCCGCCGATCGGCGGTACTTCACGCCACCCGTCTGCACGCACGAGCGATGCCTTCAGACCGCCTGATGATTGATGGAAGGCGACTCCGGTCGCCACATTGAGAAGGCAATGCCGGACAGTACCATCACGCTTGCGAACATCATGATGCCGTTTTGAATGCCGAGGTCGGTGTTTTCCATCAAATAACCAGCAACGGATGTTGATGTTGAGAACGCAACCGAAAGGATGAGCATGTCAGTTGAAAAGACCCTGCCGCGTACTTCGTCCTCGACCCATTGTTGCATCATCACCGTGGACAGCACCCAGTTGGCACCGCTCGCGCTGTGGGCGAGAATGACCAGAAGGACGGTGGTCCAGAGGGCGTATGAAACACTGATGCCAACCAGGAAATAGATCAAACCTGAGACGATGATGAGGTAGCCCACGAGCGATGGCCAAGCTTCCTCGTTTTTCAGGAAGGCACGCGCTAAAATGGGGCCCAGCCCTGTACCAACGCCACGTGCAAAGAAGAACAATCCGAAGCCAAATGCAGCACCGAATCCTTGCACATCGGCCCCCATGAGGACGAGGTAAACGCCGGCAAGTCCTCCGCCGGCGATGTTCCATGATGCCTTAGCAAAGACGATTCGAAACAAGGCAGGCTGCCTGCGGATTCGCTGCCAACCCGATTTGATGTTCTGAATGCCGGTGGACAGCCATGGCCCCTTCATCGAATCATCAATGGTTTGTGGGATGGTAAGATTGACCAAGAACAATGTACCGACCAAGAAGGTCAATGAATCAACGATGAAGGCGGTATCGGTTCCCCAAATTGACACCACGACGCCCCCCAACATGGCACCGATGCACAGCGCCGTCGACCACGAGGCGGCATCCAAGGCATTCGCCGTTGCGAGGTCCTCTTCGGATACGACGTTCGGCAGAGCAGCTCGCTCGGCCGTCATGTAGACGCCATGGAGCACCATCATCAGACCAGACAATCCGATCATCCAAACGATATCACCGGAGTCGTTGACGAGGAGAAAACACAACGCAAATCCAGCCTGCAACAGGTTGGATACTACCATGAGGGTCTTCCTGTTGTACCGGTCTGCAAGCAACCCAATGAAGGGCTGGAGGATGGCGAAACCGGCCATTCGGACCGTGAATAACATGCCGAGAAGAAATTCACTCCCGGTGTATTCCAGGATGAGAAAAAAGAGCGCAATCGTGTTGAACCACTCGCCCAACATCGAAATGACTGCAGCAATCCATAACTGCCGAAAATCCCGATTTTCACGGATCAACTGGCCGTATGTTCGAGAGGCCATCATTCCTCCTCCGAAGAGGTGGTTTGCTCGGCCGAGAGTGTACAAACAATCCATTTGGAGGTGGGTGTATTCGATACATCGGCGGTCGAGTGGAGCGGGACGAGACAGTTCGCTTCCGGGAAGTAAGCTGCAAGGTTGCCAGAGGGAATATCGTATGGAATCAGCATCCAATCATCGGCATGCCTCGTTTCTCCATTAAAATGACTTGTAATGCTCACGCGTTGGCGAGATTTCCATCCACGCTCAACCATGTCGTTGGCATTCATGAAGACGACTCTCCGGCGGCCGTGGACGCCACGATATCGGTCGTGAAGTCCGTAAATCGTGGTGTTGTATTGATCATGACTTCTCAACGTCATCAAGACATATTGGCCCTCTGCCACCTGAACGTTCGGCAAGGTGTGCGTGGTGAACATCGCTTTTCCGTTCGGCGTTGCAAAATCTTGTCTGTCCCTGGGTGGATTTGGCAACGAAAATCCGTTGGGTTGACGAACGCGTTTGTTGTAATGCTCAAATCCGTGAAGCGAGGCCTCCATCAAATCTCGAATGCGATCGTAATCCTCCACCAAGCCGGACCATTCAAGGTGAGTTGAACCGAGGGTTTTCTCAGCAATGGAAGCCACGATGGCAGGTTCGCTTCTCAACTCGGGTGAGGCCGGCTGCAATCCTCCAGTTGACCGATGGACGATACCCATGGAATTTTCGACGGAAACAAATTGTTCGCCGGAGGCTTGGATGTCACGTTCAGTGCGACCTAAACAAGGGAGAATGAGTGCATTATTGCCTGTGACGAGATGTGAGCGGTTCAATTTGGTCGACACCTGAACCGTGAGGCCAACCTTCTCGAGTGCCTTTGCTGTGAGGTCTGTATCGGGGGTGGCGGAAAGGAAATTCCCTCCCATGCAAAAGAAGACATCAACCGATTCATCCAACATGGCCTGGATGGCATGAACGACGTCGTACCCGTGATGATGAGGAACGGAGAATCCAAGCCCCTGTTCCAGGCGGGTTAGGAACGCCTCTGTTGGCGCTTCCCAAATGCCAACCGTTCGGTCGCCCTGGACGTTGGAATGGCCCCTTACGGGACATAATCCTGCACCTTTGCGACCAACATGGCCGTTCATCAACAGAAGATTCACCACTTCTTGAATCACAGCAACACCGTTCCGGTGTTGGGTGAGCCCCATCGCCCAACAGGCGATGGTGGCGTTTGAAGCAGCAAGGAGACGTCCCGCAGTTCTGATCTGTTCTTCTGAGATGCCTGAATCATTGACAATTTGTTTCCACGAGGTCTGTTCTGCGGCTTTAACCATGGACTCGAACCCTTCTGTTTTGGTGGCGATGAACTCTTGGTCGAGGGCTTCGTGTTCGAGTTGGCATTTGATGAGTCCTTTCACCAATGCAGCATCGCCACCAATTCGCACCTGGAGGTGAAGATCAGCAAGTGTGGTGGATTTCATTTGACCCTTCATGTAATCCTGCGGGTGTTTGAATCGGGTCAAACCAGCTTCTGCTAGGGGGTTGACATGGATGATGCTCGAACCGCGATGCTTGGCATCACGTAGGGCCGTGAGCATGCGCGGGTGGTTGGTTCCAGGGTTTTGACCAATTACCATGATCACATCGGCGTGATTGAAATCATCGAGGGTGACCGTGCCTTTCCCGATACCAATGGTCTGCCCGAGTCCCTTTCCGCTGGATTCATGGCACATGTTTGAACAGTCAGGCAGGTTGTTTGTCCCGTAAGCACGCACAAAGGCCTGATAGAGAAACGCCGCCTCGTTGCTGGTGCGCCCTGAGGTGTAGAACACCGCACGGTCGGGAGACTGGGTCGCGTTCAGGGCGTCCGCAACCATGGCAAATGCATCGTCCCAAGTGATGGCTTCATAGTGTGAGTTTCCCTCTCGTAAAACCACAGGCGAGGAAATTCTACCCAGGTTGTTGAGTTCATAATCGCTCATTTCGGCGAGGTCTTGGACACTGTGTTGCGCAAAAAAGGACGGCGTCACCTTGGCTTTCATGGCCTCATCAGCCACGGCCTTTGCGCCGTTTTCACAGAACTCGAACGTTGTCCGGTGGTCCGGATCGGGCCATGCGCAACCAGGACAGTCAAATCCTTCCTTTTGGTTGACCATGGAGAGTGTTTTGATGGTCTTCACAACACCCATTTTGGTTAATCCATGAACCGTGGATGACGTCACTGCAGGTATGCCGGCAGCCTTGTTTTTTGGGCGCTTCAACTTGAGCGAATGTGTATCCGCTGGTGTCCGTGCTCGTGCTGGCTGACGCATCCACTCATCCCCCGGACCGTCCTGCGCCCGTGCACTTCTCAATGCTTGCGATGAAATCGGCCCTCAATGGGCCCAATGATGACAGCTTTGTCCCCTTTCACGAACGTGATGAGGGTCATGTTAGATGCTCTCGCCGTCTCCACGGCCAAACTCGAGGCGGCTCCAAAACTCGCAATGATGGGCGTATCCATGGCGGCTGCTTTTGCGACAATGTCCCAGCCACACCTGCCCGAGAGCAAGAGAACGTTCGGCCGTTCGGGAGTTTGTTCATACCAAGCACCGTATGCTTTGTCAACGGCGTTGTGGCGCCCGATGTCTTCCATGACAACAAGGCTGATGCCGTCCCGAGCCCACAGGCCGGCAGCGTGCATTCCGCCCGTTAGGCGAAAGCCCGTTTGTTGTTCCCGCATGGCATGAAGCATCTCGAGGACCGCCTCAAGTTCAAACAACAAAGAGGGATTGGTGACAACTGGTGCTCCTTTCACCAGCTCATTTAGTTCCGATTGGTCGCATGCACCACACGAGCTCGTGACGACACCTGTTCGCTCGGTCAAATCATGTTCTTCTTTGGTCGAGATGTTGATCTGGACCGCCCCGTCCTGCTCTGTCACAACAATGGACTCAATGTGATGTGGGCGCAGCCCATGCTGGGTCATCAGGTGGCCAACAGCCAATTCCCTGGCGTTCTGCGGTGAGCCAAGGAGATTAGCCAGCGATGACCCATTGACGACCAACCTGATGAGCACTTCCGCAGCGAAGGATTCGTCAATGATCGACTGCCCTTCCGCCGTCCGATGGTGGACCGTTACCTTGCGGACATTGTTCATTCAACGTCCTCCAGTTCTTGGCGCTCAATGTCGAAGAATTCAAACTGAAGGTCGACCAATTCTGCACTGGAACGTGCTGCTGCGTAAGCGTCAAGCGGTTCTTGGTTGAGCTCGAAGAACCGTTCACCCCACCGAAAAGCACCCAACACCTCCCGGGATTGTTTCTTTCGTCCAATCAAGTAAAGCACGGTTGCGAGGGCTTCAGCCGTTGTTAACCGGCCGGGTTTGCCCCAGTTAACAGGATTGGCGGCCAGCAGGAGTGGGAGCATTCGCGGCTGGAGGCGCGTCCTTTCCATCACCGATTCAACAGAGGATTCAATGTGCGCCCAACTGCAATCTAGTCCAACAAGAGCGCCACCTCGTTCAAGCAGCAGTTCATGGTCTTCTGGACCAAACACCTTTCCGCAGAGCGGTTCAAGAATAATCCCGCGCTTGGGAATCGAGCGAATGGATTTGTGAAGTGTCAGGTTGCCTCGTTTTGAAGCAAGAACGGCTGTGTTCTTTTTCGGGTCGTCTTGTGCAAGCCACAACGCGTGAACAGCAACGGGACGCACAGCATCACCGAAGATCGTTGAAGTAGTCGCCAAACGTCATGCCACGGGAGGGGCCCGCATTGATGTGTCGAGATTCATTGGCTGTTCGTTCCACCATCAATTCAATGGAGAGCACCTGCTCAAACTTTCGAATCACGCCGTCGGTTGGTCGCTTCCCAGACTCCGCAGACTTGATGATGTTCACCGTTTCAGCCATCTTCTTTGCAAGTTGTTGTTGTGTCCAATTCCGGGAGCTTCGAGCTCGTGCAATACGCTTGTGAAAATCATCCGCCAACTCCTTGCTGGACCGAGTCATGATGTCGTTTCTCTTTTTGCGAGGTGATGGTGAGGAAGCAAAGGAACGAGCACGTTGGATACCTGGCGCTTCGGATTTGGGAGCGAGGTTCATTTTCTCGATGCATCGGCTGCATGCCGCCACCTCGGTTTTACCTGTGCGTACGCGTTTCACACCGACCTTCACGGCGCCACAAAGTTCACATTCGCCCATCATTCGTTACCCCGCCGTTACGCCCTTTGAACCCTTTGACAACCGTTTGTAGTAGAAAACCATCCAATTTCTTAAGAAGCGTCGGCCGATAGTCATGCTGAGTGTCATGGGGACAGACGTTGACAGAAACGATGGGCATCTTCCCAACACCGCCGAGGACGATCTTCGAAAACTCGAGGAAGATTACGCTGCACTCCGGGACGAGACGCAGCAACTCATCAATGAGCGCACCACCCTCGAAGCAGAAATGCGCACGCTAAGGAAACGAATTGAGCGGCTGGATGAGAACGTCAATCTTCTGAAAATGCCACCCCTTATTGTCGGCCACATACAAGACGTGCTCGATCATGAGCGAGCCATTGTCCGCTCCTCAAACGGAACCGTCTTCCAAGTATCGTTGAACCAGAGGTTGGACCCTGAGAAGCTCAAACCAGGCACGAGGGTTGCACTCAATCAAGACAGCCTTTCCGTGGTAGAATTGCTCCACGAAGCATGGGATCCGATGGTCAGTGGAGCAGAAATGGTGGAAAAACCAACCATCCACTACGAGGATGTTGCTGGTTTGGACGAGCAAGTGGAATCCGTCCGTGAAGCCATCGAACTCCCGCTCGTGAAGCCCGAACTGTTCGAGAAGGTCGGCATCGTGCCGCCCAAAGGCGTCCTCCTCGTCGGTCCTCCAGGCTGTGGGAAGACCCTGTTGGCCAAGGCCGTTGCCAACCACACCAACGCCACCTTCATTCGAATGGTGGGCAGTGAGCTCGCACAGAAGTACATCGGTGAAGGTGGCCGCATGGTTCGCGAACTGTTTTCTTTGGCGAAGGAAAAGGCTCCAAGCGTGATTTTCCTCGACGAGATCGATGCCATTGGTGCGAAACGATTGGACGGCTCGACATCCGGTGATCGTGAGGTCCAGCGAACGCTGATGCAGTTGTTGGCAGAACTGGATGGATTTGATGCTCTTCATGATGTCAAAATCATTGCCGCTACGAATCGCCCCGACATCTTGGACGATGCGCTGCTGAGGCCCGGACGATTTGACCGTGTGATCGAAATACCAATCCCCGACGACGCCTCACGCAAGGCCATCCTCAAGGTGCACCTGGCCTCCATGAACACCAAGAAGGTCGCTGTGGGCAGAATTGTGGAGCGAACCAACGGTTACTCTGGAGCTGAACTGAAAGCCACGTGTGTCGAAGCAGGCATGATCGCCATTCGAGATGGTCGCTCTGCGGTGTCGCAACAGGACATGCTGGATGCCGTGAGTCGGTTGGACAACAAGCGCTCACAGGGGAGAAGCACCAGTTCGCCCGAAGCCTTGTACTCCTGATGGAGGCGCCAAGGTTCAAGGACCCGAGGTTCAGGCCAAGCGGCATGACCTTTCCACTGGTTGAATGCGTCCCGAACATCTCGGAAGGAAGGGACCTTGAGAAAATCAATGCCATCGTGGACGTGGTAAGACAAACCCCGGGATGCACTGTTTTGGGCGTTGAACCAGATGCTGATTACCATCGTACCGTGATCACCTTTGCCGGTGCGCCGAACGCCGTGGTGGAGGGTGCCATCGCGCTCATTGAAGCGAGTGTTACGATGCTGGACATGCGAACACACCAAGGTGAGCACCCGAGGCTCGGCGTGGTTGATGTCTGCCCCTTTGTACCACTGCAGGACGTCACCATGGACGAATGCGCCGAATTAGCTCGAAGCGTTGTCAAACGGCTCTCAAACCGGGGCGACATACCGTTGTTTCTCTACGGCGCCGCTGCTGTACGTGAAGAGCGAACCATGCTGTCCCATTTGCGGCGCGGTGAGTACGAGGGGTTACAAGCGCGGCTCGATGGAACCGATGAGTTGCACGCAGACGCCACCAAACTTCCGGATGCTGGTGCCATGACGTGGACGGAGGTCGTTGCACGTTCCGGCGGCATCACTGTTGGTGCCCGTCCCATTCTGGTGGCCTACAACGTCAATGTGGATGAACAAGGTGCCGCCGTTGCCAAAAAAATCGGGTCCATTGTACGTAGCAGCGGACGCTTATTGAAGTCCTCAGGAGGAGGTAAAATCCGAAGCAGGGGAATGTTGGAACGTGTTCAAGGCATGGGTGTACCGGTGGACGAGTTGGGAATTTCACAGGTCTCCATGAATCTCTTGGATGTGAACAAATGCCCCCTTCATCTTGCCTTTATGACATGTGAAAGTTTGGCCAAGGACCACGAAGCATCATTGTGTGGTAGCGAAATCGTCGGCCTCGTACCGCTTCAAGCCATGTTGGAGGCAGGTCGATTCTTTTCTCCAGATTCCACCTCAAATGAGGATCTGGTATCTGCTGCTGTTGATGGACTTGGATTGAACCGCCATCACCACTTTGAT
>CAXRAL010000068.1:0-25893 GCA_964228815.1 Candidatus Poseidoniaceae archaeon | reverse complement strand
GGCGGTGGAGCAGGAGAGCCTGATTTGGCGAAAAAGCACCCTGAGGCCGAATCGATGTATGACATGCTGCAAAGCATCCAAGGCATCGCCAAAATGGAGTTGCGCCCCACGGGTTTGCTCGATCCTGAACTTGAGGTGCGTCCAACGGCAGGTCAGGTCAACGACCTGCTGACGGAGATCAACCTGCGCATTGAGCGCGGGGAGCGGTGCTTGGTCACCGTCATGACGATCAAGTTCGCCGAAGAGGTGGCGGCCTACCTCAATCGCATGGGCGTGAAGGCGCACCACCTGCATTCGGAAATTGACACCATTGAGCGAACCGAGATCATCAACGCCCTTCGCCTCGGCCACATCGATGTCATCGTCGGCATCAACCTCCTGCGTGAGGGTCTGGACATTCCCGAGGTGAGCTTGGTGGCCATCTTTGACGCCGACCGACAGGGCTTCTTGAGAAACGAACGCAGTCTTCTGCAGACCATTGGTCGGGCTGCTCGGAATCAGCACGGCAAGGTGCTCCTCTACGCTGACGGATTTTCGCCTGCCATGGAGGCGGCCATTCGCCAAACGCTGGAACGTCGCCAGCGACAACAAGCCAACAACGAAGCGCTCGGCATCACGCCCAAAACCATCGTCAAGGCGCTGCCCGTGATGGGCGAAACCGAAGACGCCACCATCACCGGGACGACCACAGGAAGCGATGGAAAACGACGACTGATCGCCAAAAAGGGTGGGCGTCGAGACGGCGACTGGGCTCAACGGCTTCGTTTAGGTGCGGGTGCGTGGAGTTCGACCGAACAACAAGAAAAATCAATTGAAAATTCAACTTCTCAATTGACATATGACGAACCTGACGACCTGATAGCGAACTTGTCCGCTGACGAACGGGCTACCCTCATGGAGGAGTTGCGCACAGCGATGAACGAAGCCGCCAAGGACCTCGATTTCGAAGAGGCTGCTCGCTTGCGAGACCGTTTGCATGAACTCGAGCGATGGAACGATTGAGCAGACGAAGCAAGGGCGACCTTCATGAAGCAAGGCCGCGAGGTCAAGGCATGGCAGTTGACCCTGAAGCCTTTGATGTCCCCGTGGTGGACTACGATTTCTCCAAAGCGACCACGCCACGGGCGCTGATTGAGCAAATGGCACAGGCGGGCGGTTTTACGGCCACGAAGTTCGCAGAGGCACGGACCATTCTCGCCGACATGCGGTCCACCATTGATGCTGTTGACGCCGACCCTGCCAAGGTGACGAACTGGTTGTCTTTTCCAGCGTGCCTATGCGCGACCGGAACTCGCGGTTTCTTTGTTGAAGCGATCAAGCGGAAGATGTTCAATGTGGTCTCAACCACCTGCGGAACGCTTGACCACGACATCGCACGAGCGTACAAGCACTACTACCACGGCTCGTTTGACCTCGATGACGTTGAACTTGGCGAGCACGCCTTGATGCGCCTCGGTAACGTCATCGTCCCCAACGCTTCGTATGGTGAAATCATCGAAGCTGTGGTCATGCCCGTTCTCGAAGACATCTACATCGACCGATTGAAGGAAACCGGCAAAACCGGCGCCGATGCGTGGATTGGTTTTGGCTCCATTCACCTCGTTTGGGAACTTGGAAAGCGCATCGGCACCCCGGACACCTTCATTTACTGGGCCGCTCAACACCGAATTCCGGTCTGCATTCCCGGCATCACGGACGGCTCCATTGGTGCGCAGCTGTTCATGTTCAGGCAACAGCACCGTGATTTCCACCTCGACACCCTGGCCGACGAGCAAATCATGAGCGATTTGACCTGGGACGTTGAAACGTCCAACGCGTTGATGGTGGGCGGCGGCATCTCCAAGCACCACGTGATCTGGTGGAATCAGTACCGAGGTGGGCTCGACAGCGCCGTCTACATTACGACGGCGCCCGAACACGACGGTAGCCTCTCAGGTGCTCGCTTACGCGAAGCCATTTCGTGGGGAAAAATGCGTCCAGAAGCACCCCATGTCTGCGTGGAAGGCGATGCGAGTTTGCTCCTCCCGTTGCTGGGCGCTGACCTGTTCAGTGAGCCTCATGAGGCTTAAGGCTCGGAGAGTTGGGCGATAACCATCATCAAACTCTGCCTGAGCGGCGTTCTTGGGCGCCAACCTTCGCCGTTGGCATTGGTTAACGCAGCATGAAGCGGTCCCAAATCGGGTCGAACACGCTTGGTTTGTCCGTCTTGAATCGCGATTGGTTCAACGACGGGCACGCCCCTTGCTTCGAGGTGTTCGGGGCCAAACTTGCCCGTTTGACCTGCAATGGTGCGTTGGATCAGTGCATCAAATTCCTGCCACGTTTCATCCATGGTCCATGCTCGTCGGCCCGACATGTGGTACGTGCCGTCTTCACAGGGGTGCTGCAGCAAATCGGACACGGCGGCCGTGACATCGTTGATGTCGCACCAATGGAAGTGCTGCTCTTTCAGGTCGGGCAGTGTTCCAGCACGGCCGGCCTCCATCCATCTGCGAAACATCGCTTCACGATCGCTGCCCCGTTCTGGCGGGAGCACATCGTGCAGGTGCACGGTGATATCATCCTCGTTTAGGTTCGTTTCTTGATGACCTTCCACAAGCCGAATCAACCGGGATTGAGCAACTGTGGGGGGTTCAGCTTCCATGCCGATGAGAAGTTGGACGACCTGGGCATCTTCATGATCCAGGAGCAGGTGTTCTTCATCGGTCAGCGCCGTCAAGGCCTCCGGAAAGGCAGCCAGGACAGGAGCATGGCCCAAGCGCAGGTCGGCGCACGCCTCTTGGGTGGCCAGAAAATTTACGCCATCGAGCGCGGCTCTTGCGAAGATCGCTTGCGATAGAGGGTGCAGGGGGTGGGCCAAGACACACCGTGCGCTCATGGTCGGAGCAACGGATGCTGATTCATCAAGGCTCCCGGCAGATGGATTCGTGGAGAATGCCCGCCTCTCGCCCTGAAAAAACGGTCATAATTTTACTCTTTTCAATTGAAAATTCTCCATAATCTCGAATATTTTGAGCCGCGGAGCGGTTCGGAAAATTAGGATCGGTGAAGGCGGAGGTTCCAACTGAAAAACGAACCAATTCCGGTTTGCTAAGAGAGGAGATTCATATTGAAATTTGACGCGTTATGCGACATTCTAAAATCAAATTTTTTTCTATATTTCAATTGGTTGAAATAGAAATTATGCGTCAAATACAATTGGAAATGATATTTTCAAAGGGGAAGAATATATTAGGTGCCGAGGTCGACCAAAGGGTAAGCCGAACAAAATCGGCAAGGAGAGATGGGAAATGAAAAACACAGATTACGACATCCAGGAGTTGCTCCAACGAGATGTCTATGTCAACGATACAAAAGTAGGAACGATTGTGGGTGAGCGTCATCACCCCAACGAGGCACGAGTGAAGTCCATGCGGATTCAAGTGTTGCCGGACGTTGCTGACGAATACATGCGAAAACCTGCGGAACTGGCGCCGCTTCCGAAAGAACTGGTGCACAGCATCCGTGGCGACGGGACCGTGAAGCTGTCGAAATCCATGCGAGAACTGCAGCGCCGCTGGCGAAACACCGTCCGCATCGACGAGAAGCTCTACGCTCCTGACGAGATGTTGGACCGAGCCGTTCTGGACAACCAAGGTGAAGAAATCGGTGTCATCACCGGCCTCTTCCGTGTCAAGCGCACCTACAAGGGCGTCATCGTCACGACCCGCATGCGCATGCAGATGGAATTCGGCGTGGATGAACAAATCCGCATTCCGATCACCGCCCTGGCTCGAACCCGAGAGCGCCTGGACGAAGTCGTCCTTTCTCGTACGTTCGAGAAGGTCATGCAGTTGCCTTCGTACATCACGATCAACAGCATGGAAGAAGAGTGAGTCGGTTCGAACCGGAGCACTGCATCGCGAGCCGTCATGCTTATGACGGGGGGTCAAGTCGGCGAGTTTACCCTTGCGCGGGTGGCTTAGTCGGTTAGAGCACCCGGCTGATAACCGGGAGGTCGCAGGTTCAAGTCCTGCCTCGCGCACCATTCTTCTGGTTGAAGCGGCTCGCAAAGAAGATGAAGGGCCAGCCGTTGGAACAGTCCAAGGGGATGGCATGGTCGTCGTATCTGGCAGCAACGCAGGCATCATGGCCAAGCAACTTGCTGACGCACTCGGCTGGGCCCACCATCCGTTGGAAACACGTCGTTTCCCCGACACGGAAGGCTACATTCGAATTCCCACCGAAACCATCGAAGCCCTCAGGGCGGAACCGGTGGTCTTGGTATCGAACACCTTTCCCGACTCCGGCATCGTTGAGACGCTCCTGATGCTCGACGCCATTCAGGACGTCCGAGGTGGCCGTTTGCAAAATTTGCGAGAAATCGGTCCTCAGACCCTCCCTGACGTCGGAAAAGGCGTCATATTGGCGATTCCGTATTTTGGCTATTCCCGCCAGGACAAGCGCTTCAAGCCCGGAGAGTCCATTTCGGCCCGAGCCATCGCTGAGATGTTGGGCAGTCGATGCGACGGGATGGTCCTCCTTGACCTCCATGCTCCAGCCGTCCTGAGCGACATGTCCATCCCCGTGGCCTTCACCAGCGCCATGCCTGAACTGGCGCAACATCTCAAAGAAACGGTGGGTCCAGATTTCATTCTCTCACCGGACAAAGGCGCCATTGACCGTGCATCGAGCGTGGCCCAGCAGATCGATTGCGAATTCTCCTACCTCGAGAAGACCCGCATTGACGCCCACACCATCGTTCACCAGGCCAAGGACCTCGATGTGGCTGGAAAGTCCGTGGCCATTGTGGACGACATGATCGCCACGGGTGGCACCATCTGCCGAGCAGCTGAAGCACTTCGGAGTCAAGGGGCTGTTCAAGTGCACGCTGCGTGCAGTCATGGGCTCTTCACCGGCGGCGCCATCGCACGCCTTCTCCGTTATGTGGACGGTGTGCACGCCACCGGCTCGCTGCCCAACGCCAGGGACGTGATTTCGGGTGGTCCGGCGCTGGCCCGAGGCGTCGAGCAGGTCCTCGGCGAACTCGGTCTTTCTTCGTGAAAACCGGCGGACTGCGTGGATTTCGCAAGGAGCGGGCCAAATTTAGAGGCCCGTGCGGCTTCCGTTGTGTTTATATCCGCGGGGTCGTGCGGAGGAATGCCCCTATCACGAGGAAGGAGTGATTCCAATGAGTGTACACGTGCAATTTGAAACCCCAGAAGACCTAGCCAACAAAATCTACGACATGATCGACCTCAACAAGAACGGTCGTGTCAAGAAAGGAAGCAACGAAGTGACCAAAGCCGCCGAGCGCGGTACGGCCCAGTTCATCATCCTCGCAGAGGATGTGAACCCACCCGAGTTGTTGGCCCACATCCCTCTCATCTGCGCTGAGAAAGACATCCCCTTCGGCTACGTGCCAAGTCAAGAGTTCCTCGCCAAAGCCATCGGCATGCCCAAGGACACCTCCGCAGCCTCCGTCGCTGTGATGGAGATCACCAAAGGCGCCCAAGAGAAATTCCACGAAGTCGTTGAGGAAATCAAGGGCCTCAAGAACTGAACCACGACCACGAGTTGATTGAACATGAGTGAAGAACTTGGTGGATGGCCAGCAGAAGTGGTCGAAATCGTGGGACGAACCGGTATGACCGGTGAAGCTACGCAAGTCAAGGTGCGTGTCAACGATGCTCCCAACCCTCGGGACGTCGGCCGCATCATCAGCCGAAACGTCGTCGGACCCATTCGAGTGGGCGACATTTTGATGCTCAAGGACACGGGCCGTGAAGCCCGCAAGCTGAACGCACGGTGAGAACAATGCCAGAACGACGAATTTGCAACTTCACGGGCGAGGAAATCGAACCCGGTACCGGCATGATGTTTGTCCGCAAGGACGGCAGTGTTCTGTGGTTCAAGAGCAGCAAGGCTCGCAAGAACCAACTCCAACTGAAGCGAAACGCTCGCAAGGTCAAGTGGACCCGCCACTACGTCAAGGGCGGCATCCAGTGAGTGCTTGAACAGCGCACAGCCTTACAGCAACGCCCATAAACGGGTCACTTTTGGGTCGGCATGGTGAACACCATGGAAACGACCTATGTCATGATCAAACCCGACGGCGTGCAGCGAGGACTCATCAGCGAAATCATCGGCCGCTTTGAGCGAAAAGGCCTGAAACTGGTTGGTTTGAAAGCCATGGTGCCCACCGAAGAAATTGCTCGATCTCACTACGACGTGCACAAAGAGCGCCCGTTTTTCCCCGGCCTCATCAAATTCGTGACCTCGGGTCCCGTGGTTTGCATGGCGTGGGAGGGCGTTGAAGCCATTGCCGTCGCTCGCAAACTCATCGGCGCCACCAACGGCCGCAACGCCGACCCCGGTACCATCCGTGGCGATTACGGCATGGACATGGGCTTCAACATGATTCACGGCTCTGACGCACCTGAAACGGCCGAATTCGAACTGGGCCTCTGGTTCCCTGAGGGCTTAATGTCCTGGGAAAACACCATGGGCGCTTGGGTTTACGAGTGAAGCCTGATAACACCGCAACATCGGTGGTGAAATCATGACCGACGAAGAGGTCGCCAACGCCGAAGAAGGCGACGAAGCACCTCGCGGGCACAACCGGCAACCGATCGTCTCGGTTCTCGGTCACGTCGATCACGGAAAGACCAGTCTGCTTGACATGGTTCGCTCCATTGGAAGCCAGCGCCAAGCCAGCGTGATGGACAGGGAAGCCGGCGGCATCACCCAGCACATCGGGGCCACCGAAGTTCCTGCCGACGTCCTCAACGAAACCTGTGCCGCCATGCTGGGCGGGAAGAACTTCAAGTCACCCGGCTTGTTGTTCATCGACACGCCCGGACACCACTCCTTCGCCTCGCTTCGAAATCGAGGCGGCTCCGTGGCTGATATCGCCGTCTTGGTGGTTGACATCATGGAAGGCTTGCAGCCACAAACCATCGAATCCCTCAACATCCTCAAAGAAACACGGACGCCGTTCGTTATCGCCGGAAACAAAGTCGACCGTCTGCACGGTTGGCGTTGCGAAGCTGGGCGCTCGTTCATCGAATCGTTCGGCGCACAACGCGAGGACGTCCGAGCGCTGTTTGAGGACCGCTACTGGAAGACGGTCGGGCAATTTTCCGAGCACGGGTTCAACCTCGAGCGCTACGATAAAATTCGGGATTTTCGACAAAACGTGGCACTCGTGCCCATGTCGGCCAAGGAAGGCGAAGGACTCCAAGACCTCTTGGCCGTGACGGTGGGTCTGGCTGAACGTTTCCTCGAAGACCGGCTGACCGATACGCTCGGCGCTGCTCAGGGCACCGTGCTTGAGATGCGCGACGAAGTCGGCATGGGCAAGACGATTGACGTCATCCTCTACCGAGGTGAACTGAGCGTGGGCGACACCGTCATGCTCGCCGGCCAAGACGGACCGTTCACGACCCACATCAAAGGCCTCAAGCGACCGCAAGGCATGGCTGAAATGCGGGACGCTGGCAAGCGTTGGGTGAATTTTGACACGGTTGAGGCCGCTTCGGGCGTGAAAATCGTGGCGCCAAAACTTGAGGCGACCATTGCCGGGACGACGCTCCATTTGGCCAACACCGTCGAAGAAAAAGCAGCTGCGGAGGAAGCCATTCGAGAGGAGTGGCGAGCAATTTTCAACACCATGCCGGTGATGTGCTCATCATGCAACGAAATTTTTGCTCGCCAAGCGTTCGGTGAGCACACCGCCTCCGGCCCGTGCCGAGGGGCGGAAGAAGACCGCACGGGCGTGGTCATCAAAGCCGACACGGTCGGTGGGCTGGAAGCCCTGGCGTTTGAGTTGCACCAGCGCAACATTCCCGTTCGTCAGGCCACGGTCGGCCCGGTGAACAAGAAGGACATCTTGATGGCGAAATCGGCAGCCGATCCGCTCCAACAGGTGATTCTTGGGTTTTCCACGAAGGCTAACACCAGCGACGTCGCTCAACAACTCGAGGACGACGGTGGCGAGGTCAAATTCATCTCCGGGCCCATCATCTATCACATCATGGATGCCTTTGAGGAATGGCAGGAAGCCACCAAAGCCGCCATCGAAGAAGAACAGCGAGAATCCATCGTCTACCCCGGGAAGGTGCTCTACCTCAAGGACCACACCTTCCGCGCCAAAGGACCGGCCATCGTCGGCATGCGCGTGCTTGGCGGGCGTATTCACGTTGGCCAGCGACTCATGAAGTTGGACGGCACGCCCGTCGGCCAGGTCAAGAGCCTGCGTACCCGTTCGAGTGAGGATGTCAAAGAGGCCATGCAAGGGGAAGAAATCGCCGTGGCCGTTCAAGGGCCCACCGTGGGGCGCCACATCGAGGAGTTGGACGAATTCTACGTCGACGTGCCCGAGCGCCACGTCAAGCGGCTCAAGAAAGCGGACCTTTCGCCCGTGGAAGAAGAGATTCTTGCGGAGATCGTGGCGCTTCACCGGAAAGACAACCATTTCTGGGGCCGGTAGGCACGCTGCACAATGATGTTCGGATGAGCATTTTTGATAGAGAAAGCGCGCACATTCATATAAGATATGAGCAGACATTCTTCCTGCGAACGAGGTCTTGTCATGGAAGCAAGTATGCAAGGAGGCGCCGGTGGCGCACGTACCCAAGATTTGATTGCGACCGTTTCAGCCATTTCCAACAGCCTGATGAACGAGGTCGGCAAGGTCATTATCGGTAAGAACGAGAACCTCCGACGTGTGACCGTCGGTATTCTGTCCAACGGCAACATGCTGCTCGAGGATTTCCCAGGTCTTGCAAAGACACTGCTGGCCAACACCTTCGCCAGCGCCCTCGGATGCAAGTTCAAGCGTGTGCAATTCACGCCCGACCTGTTGCCTTCGGACATCATGGGGACCTACATGTATGACCAGAAATCCGGAGAGTTCAAACTCCGTGCCGGTCCGTTGTTCTCCAACATCCTGCTGGCTGACGAAATCAACCGTGCGCCTCCCAAGACCCAGGCGGCCCTGCTGGAAGCCATGGAAGAGAAGCAAGTGACCATTGAGGGTATCACGCACAAACTGCCCGCACCGTTCGTTGTGTTGGCGACGCAGAACCCCATCGAGCAGGAAGGTACCTACCCGCTGCCTGAGGCTCAAATGGACCGATTCCTGATGAAGATGAGCATGGGCTACCCCGACCGTGCTGAAGAGAAGGCCATTCTCGCCCGGCGCAAGTTGCGAGGCCAAGACGAGCACGTGGTGGAACAAGTGACCTCGCCCAAGAAGGTGGTCGCCATGCAGAAAGCCCTCGAGACGGTTCACGTCGATCCGGCCATCCTTTCCTACATCATCGAAATCGTTCAGCGCACCCGTGAGGACCACCGTGTCATCAACGGGGCCTCACCCCGTGCCAGCCAAGCCCTGTTCAAGACCGGACGTGCTGCTGCGGCCGTGGCCGGTCGAAACTACGTCATTCCTGATGACATCAAAGGCATCGCCCTGCAGATCATCTCACACCGTATCAACATGAAGCCCGAAGCGAAGATTCGCGGTATCACGGGCATGCACATCGTTCGGAAGATCCTCTCCGAGGTTCCTGTTCCTGTGATTCAACCGGCCTGATGCGTGGGTGTTTGATGCCTGCATTGAAAGGGGAGGTCCTTCCTGCTGAAGACGCCGGAGGTTGGACACCATGAACCCCTACAAAATGGTCATCGCTGTTGCGAACCAGAAAGGAGGTTGCGCCAAAACCACCACGGCCGTCAACGTGGCCGCCGCCTTGGCCAAAGGGTCTCGTCGCCAAGGCTTGCCCCCTGCGAAGGTGCTGCTGATCGATTTGGACCCTCAGGGAAATTGTGCCACCTCGTTCGGTCTTGAAAAGAAGAAGATCAAGAAAACGGTGTACGACTTGCTGACCAACGATTCCGGTGAAGACCTCCCGTTGATGGAGGAGTACCTCATTCCACCCGAAGAAATCACCAAGGCCATGCGAGAAGCTTGGAGCAACCGAAACGGTGGCAAGAAGGTCCCTGATACCATCGATGCCGGCCACCTTTGGATCCTCCCCAGCGACATCCACCTTTCCGGCGCAGAAATTGAACTCAGCCACAAAATCGGTCGTGAAACTCGCTTGCAGGAAGCCTTGCTGCCCATCATGGACGAGTTTGACTACATCATCATCGATACCCCACCCTCACTGGGCCTGCTCTCCATCAACGCCATGTGCGCTGCGAACTGGGTGATGGTGCCCGTACAGGCGGAGTACTACGCCCTTGAGGGCTTCAGCATGCTGATGAATTCGATCAAGATGATTCAGCGCCGCATCAACCGTAACCTGAAGATCTTCGGTATCGTCATGACGATGGTGGACGGGCGCTCTAAATTGAGCACCTATGTGTGCGACCAGGTCAACAAGAAAATGCCGAACAAACTGTTCAACACCACCGTCCGACGATTGGCCAAGGTCGCCGAAGCGCCTTGGAGTGGTGCACCCACGGTGATCCTCAACAAACCCACCAACTCAGGGGCTGGCGCAGGCAGCCTCGAGTATTGGACGCTCGCCAAGGAAGTGCACCAGCGCGTGCAAGAAGTCCGTCGAGAGTTCGGCGTGGTTGAGGAATCTCGTTTGAGGCGAGAGCGCACCATCCGTTGAGGTTTGGTGAGCCGGTTTTCGTGTCAAAACGAGCGTTCTGAACCCACAACCTTTCGCATGGGTTAAGTATGGGCCGAGGCCCAACGCAAGCAGGGATTGACATGACAGGCGAAGGAATGACCTCGGTCAGCGTGAGTTATGAGATTCGACGTCAGTTGAACACACTGCGAACCACGGGTGGCCATCGCAGCGTCAACGAATTGCTGGCTGAGATGATTCGCACGCACAAGATGCTCAAGATGAAGGGAGAAATCGACACCCTTCGAGAACGCATGAAGATGGCCGTGGACGTCGATGTCGAACACCTTGCCGAACGCCTCAACATGGCGCCCTTCCCGGTGTGATGCTCCATGATGTCATGGCGCCCACCTGCCTATCGCTTTGGTGCGAAGGACTTGGTCAAGGCGCTGTGCAGCGATGAAACCGATCAGTCCAAACTGCTGATGGCAGCGGTGCTGGGCAAAGTGGAACTCTTTGCTGATTCCACAGCGTGGAATGGCTTCCTGTGGCTGGTCATGAACACCTGCAAGGTGGAAGGAACACCGCTCTACACCGGCGTTGAACTCGGTGCACTGAAAGCCAGTTTACCCATCGTTTGGCGTTAATTCTTCCCGTACTTGGCCAACCATTCATGGCCGTACCAACGCCACTGGTCCATCGTCCATCCGTCTGGGAGTCCGCCTTCGGGAAGTGGCGGCGCCTCGGCTGGCATTTCCGGTGTTTCAGCAACAGGCTCGGGCGTTGGTTCGCCGCCAACCCCAGCGATGGCTTCCATGCTTTCTTCCTCGTAGGTCATGCTTTCGGCTTCCGCAGGCGCATCATCGCTCTTGATCGCCATGTCATCAAAGCCGTCATCTTCCGTGAAGTCGAGTTGGGCCACGTCGTCGTCCCACGAAGCATCAGCGATGATACCACCGTCGGCCGACATACCACCACGCCCTTCCAGCGCTTCGAGTGAGGCATTGGTCGATGCGCCAGGCGCTACGCCACCGTATTCTTTGGTGGTCGCCGCCATCTTTCGACGATTCATGATGAACGCCACGCCAAGAATGAGGGCTGTCAAGCCAACAAAGGCCACGAGGCCCACCATGATGACTTGGTTCAGCGTGTCTTCGTCGACCAAGGTTTCACTGCTGCCTCCTGGGTTGTCGTTCTTTGTGGTGTTCCATGCGTTGAAGCTCAACACCAAGGTGCCTTCCTCAACGCTGCTGAGGTAGGCCTGGTAGGCGGGGTCGTTCCATCCCATGCAGGCTTCTGAGGTGTCGTTTTTGTCGTTGAGGCAGTGGTCCTGTTCGGTTTGGATGAAGCCCTTGGTGTCGTCGTAATCCGAGTTGGAGCCAACCCCGTCGCCATCCCCGTCGAAGTGTTCGTTGGGGTCGATGTCCATCAGGGGCGATTCGGTGCGGTCAACCCAACCGTCGCCGTCCTCGTCAAGGCAGCCAAAGGACGGAATGGCGACGTAGCCTGTGGTGCTGTTCGCATCCACGCTCACCGCCTTGGTGGAGGTGCCAAATTCCCACGGGCAAGAATCCGGGCTCTGACCGTCACTGGCGTCTCCATAGCCATCTCCGTCCCCGTCCAGCCACTGGGTGGGGTTGTTGGGCAGGGCGTCAGCACCGTCGTCCACGGTCCAGTTCTCGTCCGGATTGGAGTACCCGTCGAGGTCGCTGTCTGGGCAGCCGTAGCGATCCAAACTGGAAAAGGCGTTCACGGTCGGGCAGCTGTCGGGCTTGAACCCGTCAGGATTGTCGCCGTAGCCATCTCGGTCGGTGTCGGCCCACTGCGTTGATTCTTCGGGATACACGTCGCCGTCTTGCCCGTTGGTGTTGTCGCCGTAGCCGTCGCCGTCGGAGTCGGCCCACTGGTCCGCGTTGTGGGGAAACAGGTCGGGGTTGTCGCCGGCCACGTTGTCGCCGTAGCCGTCGCCATCGGTGTCGGCCCCTTGCGTCTCATCGTTGGGGAATGCGTCGGGCTGATTGCCCGCTGGGTTGTCGCCGTAACCGTCGCCGTCTTCGTCTTCGGTCTGAGTGGCGTCGTTGGGGAAGGCGTCCCTGAGGTCGTTGACGCCGTCCTGGTCGCTGTCCATGTCAAAGTAGCGGAGGGTGGTCTTGGTGGGGAAGGTGCCAATTGCAAAGAATTGGCCCGTGAATTCTGGAACCACATCGATGATGTCGCCCGATGCGGTGAAGGTCTCGAGGACGGTGAAATTGGTTTGGTCGATGAAGGACACACGACCTTGCTTTGCTCCAACGACGTACATGTCGCCGGCCTGTCCGATGAAGGTGGTCTGTTTAGTGTGGCCGAGGGAAAGGCTGGAAGACGCCCATGTTTCGGTGTTGTAGTGGTAAACGGTCCCTCCGGTGGTACCTGCCAGCATCGTGGTGTTGTCAACTTCATGGAGACTGGAAACGATGCCGTTGGGTTCGGTCAGGGTGGTGGACAATGTTCCGTCGGTGTTGTGAATGTAGATGTTCTTGTTGTAGGAGGCGATAGCCAAGCGACCGTCGTGCAAGATTTCAAACGCGGAAATGCCTGAGGAGATGGTCGTGCTGCTCACGCCGGTGAACCCTGAGGTGTCGTACTGGTCGGCACGTCGCTTGCCAGCAAAAAAGGCCAACCAAAGGTCGCCTTCCTGATCGAGCACAGCATCGTCAACGGGATCGGGTGAGGAAATGTTCCAGTAAATCGACTGGGTGCTCATCTGAACGACATAGGCTCCATCATCATGGGCCACCGAAACCAACTCCTGAGCGTCGTCGACCCGAGCGTTGTTGGCGCTGACGTCCAAGAACACGGTCCACTGCGTTGAGAGCACACCGTTGCTGAAACTGTTCACACTCACGTTCCCTTGGTTGTCAACCGTGAGGACGCTACCGTCGTTCAGCGTGGTGAAGAGGACCAAGGGTCGGTCGAGGCTGTCGGTTTCTCCACCGTCGGTCAACAGCGAGAGGTCGCCGGCAGCAGATCCAACGGCGCATTGAGCGCTCAGCAAGAACACCATGAACATCGCAAGCCATCGGTTCATGGAACAAGCGACGGTCTCGTTAGATATGAACCACGCGCTCACCTGCGTTCACAGCTTCAGGCTCAGTCTTCGCTCTCTTCGTCAGGCTTCAGTTGTTTCACTGGCGTCTTGGTGACGGGTGTAAGCGTTCCTCGCACGGGGCGAAGTTTGGTCGTTGGCGGGCGCCCGACGGAGGTGGTGGGGGGTGGTCCTCGCTTCTTCTCGGGTACGAGCATGTGTCCGACAGGCGTCAGTGAAGCCGTGCGAACCTCTTCCTCTTCCGTGAGTGGTTGGAGGGTCCCTTGGATGGGCTTCAGCAACGCAGTTGGCCGAGTCATCGTCGACGTGGACGCTTCAAGTGCTTCCTCAACAACATCTGCCACCGGCTCCTCCAGTGCCTCCTCATCGAAGTCCTCCACGGCGGGTTCAATCGTTTCCTCAACCGTTTCAACCGTCTCATCGACCACTTCAGCCGGTACATGGGCTTCTTCGAGCATGGCTTGGCCGATCTCTTCCATGGCGGCTTCTTCTTGCGGCACGATGGCGGGTGCGGAAATGGGCTGACGAACGGTTCGAACCGGCTCGGGCTGAGCAATCGGCTGACGAACCGTGCGAACGGGTGGCACCTGGCCTGCGAGTGGTCGGGCGCTGGTCATCGGCGCCCGCATGTTGCCGAGGCCGAGCCGCGGCTCGTCCTGGGTCTGTTGCCCCATCAAGCCACGAAGTGGCCGGCCTGCGGCAGCTCCGAGCCCGTCCGGGCGAGCGCCGAGGGCGGTGGGGTCCATCGCACCTGCGCCGAAGGCAGCCGGGGCTTGTCCCGAGATGGATTGCATCCACTTCTGTCGCTTCTCCGCACGGGTGTCGGTGGCTTGGAGCGCACTGAACTCTTGCTCACGGGCTCGCAATTCGCCTTCGTCGGCGTCGATTTCACCCTGAATCTGTTGTGATACCGCTTCTCGCATCTTCTCTTCGGCCATCTCCTTGAAGGAATCCATCTTCTCGGCAAGGCCTTTCAAGCGGTCGCGAATTTCTGCCCGCTTGAGCCCGAGTTGCGCTTCAATTTCAGCACGGATTTGTGCTTCACGCTTGCGCACATCGATGAGCGCTTTGTTGCGCATGATCTCTTCGCGCTTGTCGAGTTGGCGCTCCAATTGCGTGGCGACTTCCTCTTCCTTGCGGATCTTGAAGGTTTGAAGGCGCTCCTCCATTTCGACCTCCAGTTCGAGGGAGGTCTCCTCCTTGAGCAAGTCAAGGTCCGTTTCATGCGTGAGGCGTTCGTTGCGAAGTTGCGCATCCACTTCGGACATGATGGCCTTGCGGGCTGCGGCTTCCCTGGATTGGAATTCAAGGTCGAGTCGTTCCGTCCAATCCTGCTTGCTGGCGTGGTATTGGGCCTCGAGTTGTTCGCGCAATTCGGCTTCTCGCTCGTAGCGATAGCGGGACAATCGGTTCTGGATTTCTGCTTCTCGGGCGTGACGATAGGAGGCGAATTCGTTCTCTTTTCGATGCTCAAGTTCTGCTTCAATCTCGGTTTGGAGACTCCGGGAGATGTCATCAATGGCCTTGCTGAACGTCAGGTCGTACTTCGCCTTGAGGCGGGCCTTTCGTTCCGCCAAGCGCTCGGATTGTTGTTCGTTGAGTTGGGACTCGATTTGGCCGCGCAGTTCGTCGCGGCGCTTGGCGATGGCCAATTCAACATCTTCACGCATGCGCTCCTCAAGGTCGTCGGTTTCACGGCGGAGTTGCTGTTCAATGTCCTGTTGGAGTTGCTGGGCGATGTCCTCTTCAAGGCGAAGACTGCGGCGCTCGTATTCCACTTTGAGTCGGGCTTCACGCTGCTTGAGTCGCTGACGAAGTTGTTGCTCAAGGCGGGTTCGAATGCCGCGACGAAGTTGTTCTTCTCGTTCGGCCAACAGGGCTTCATGCCCTTCTTCAAGTCGGCTGATCTCCAAGCCTTCCATCTCGACAAATCGGCGCTCCATTTCCTGCTCGAGGTTGGCCTCAATCTCTCGGAGGCGCTGCTGGAGGGCTTGGTTGTAGTCGAGGCGCAACCGCTCTTTTTGAATGGCCAAGCGTCGATCGTATTCCTCGTGGAGTTGCGTTTCAATGCTGGCTTTCATCTCAGCCTTTCGCTCTTCAAGGCGCTGATGCTGTTCAACACCGTGCTTCTCGTGGAGCGATTCGACTTGCCGGTTAAGTCGAAGGTCAAGTTCGTGTCGAATGCGTGCTTCTTCAGCCGCCAATGCGTCCTGCTCCATCGTTTCGAGTTCGGCTTCCATCGTGCCACGAAGTTCGTTCTCGAGCGCATCGAGGGTCAACTCGTGTTGGGTGGCGAGGTCCTTGGCGATGTTGGCTTTCATGGCGTTCACACGTTCGGTGATTGCCTGTTGGCGGAGTCGGCGCTCACGGCGCAAATCAGCCCTCAACCGTTCTTCCTGACGGAATCGAGCTCGGGTGCCCATCGCTTCGTCAAGGGTCGAGGTGCCGGTGGAGGTAAACTGGGAACGCAACGAAGCGAGCGTCATGCGTTCCGTGGTATCATGGCCTGTGTGTGCTGCGTCTACAGCCTCACTGTCATGGCTTTCGCTCATCCCCATTGGAATCCCATCCACTTGTTCATGGACTTCTCTTCATAGATAAGGAGCGCGACGGAGCCATGGGCGTAGCACGCGCTTTTTCCACCTCTTCCGGGGTGCGGAGACCCTTAAAATCGGACCGTGAATTCTTTGTCGCATGCAGGGCAGGAAATTTCCCGCTTTCCTGGCCTGCGCTTCATTCGAAGATTTCGATGACAACCCGGGCATTCAATCTCAACCCGTGGCACGTGTGCCGTGAGCGTGAAGTAGCATTCACATGATCCGCACTTGAGATCGGCAGGACGATCGTCCACGCCCGCCACGAGCACCTTTGAGCACTCAGGGCAGGACAATTTCTCTTCCTTCCACTTCCTTCGAGTGGCGGGGTGGTCCACGCGGACCCTGGCTTCACACAGTCTGCACTGAAGTTCACCGAGGCCGGAAGGCAGGAGGCCGTTGCATTTTGGACATGAGAGCGGTGGTGGGGCCACCTTGGATTCCACGCTCAATTCCTCGGCCATGGAATCACTTCTTCTTGGAGTAGAGAACGAGTTGCTCGGGGATGAAGTTCCACGGTACGTCGAGGGTCAAGCCGAATTCCTCCGAAAGGCGAACGATGAGCTGCTTGGCGCTCACTTGGTCTCGAGAACCCTCAAGGTCCAAGACGATGACTTCCCGCCCCTCCTCGTCAACCGCCAACGAGGCCAAGGTGGTTCGGGTGGTCGCTGTGGTTTCGGGGGCAGCCGTGCTGGGTGCCGTCGGAGCGGGTGCTGCCGAGGCGTTGAGAAGTTCGGGAAGGTCAACGTGAAGGTTCTTCCGCCACCATCGTGCCCGGCCTTCGTCTCGATGGTTTTCAATGAGGTCGAGGGAGGCCAATTTCTTCAGGTGATGATAGAGGTTGTACCGGTCAACGCCCAGTGCCTTCTGCAACTGAACCGTGCTCATCTCTTCAGCCTGCGCCAGTTCAATGTAGGCGCCACGCCGTGTCGGGTGGGCCAGAGCGGTGGTGATGGGGTCGCCGCGTACTCTTCCCACTCGCTCACCGATTGCCAAGAAATGCTTCTATGGTTTGAAGATGTCGCGTGAAAACGAATCAAATCCGCTCAGCTCTTGGCAGGGAAATAGCGGGCTCTAAAGGTGGAAAAGGCAAGTTTGGTGTCGTCAACCATCGAACTGAGTGTTTCTTTGAGGAGTTTGAACGAATGCCCGTTTTGTGCGAGTCGCGCGCCGTTGAGGATGACGATAATGACCGAGAGTTCGTGAATCAGCACACCGACCCAGAGTTGGTCGTACCACTGTTGAATCACGGCAAACACCAAGGTGACGGTGATGAAGACCGAGAAGAACAGGTTTTGCATCAAGGTGCGTTGGGCTTGGCGAGCAAGGTCGATCATCTCGGTCAGCAGCCGGGGATCATCCCCGGGGATGAGGACGTCAGCCGCCTCGAGGTTCACCGACTCTCCCGTTCCAATCGCAACGCCCACGTCAGCGACAGCAAGCGCCGCAGCATCGTTGAATCCATCGCCGACCATCATGGTGACGTGGGAGCTTGAGCGGGCCTGAACCCACTGGACCTTTTCCTCGGGGCTCAAGCCACCGTGGGCTGCACTCTCGGGCAGTCCAACGGAGCGTGCAAATTCCGAAACGGCTTGCTGATGGTCGCCTGAAAGAATTTCAACGTTGATGTTTCGTTCACGCATGGCCGCAATGAGTTCTACCGAACCGTCGCGAGTATCATCGTGAACGAAGGTCGCCAGCGCAATACCCACCTTGTCCTTCACCAGCAGGCTTGCGCCGTGCCCCTCAGCTTTGGCCGCCTCGAACGCCTCAAGCAACCGCTCTTCGACGGTGAAGCCCATCGCTCCAGCCTTGTCCGGTCGGATAAACGCCACATCAGCTGTGCCGTGTTTTCCCGCTACACCGGCATCGATGTCGCTCAGACCCTTGATGTTGGCCGCCTCGATGCCTTCGGCTTGCCCGTGGTCCAAAATGCTCAGTGCATAGGGGTGGTTCGACCGAGCCTCAAGCCCCATCATGACTTGCAGGGCTGATTTCATGCGACGGCCTTTCCCGAGAACGATGCTTCCGATTTTCGGTTTGCCCGAGGTCAGGGTTCCCGTCTTGTCAAGCAAGATGTGATTGACGTGTGCCATCCGCTCTAGAGCGTCGCCGCCTCGGACAACAGCGCCGCTTTGAGCAGCGTTGGAGAGGGCGGCGGCGTGCGGAACAGGGGTGGCGAGGAGGAGGGCGCACGGACAGGACACCACCCACAGCAGAAGGATGATTTTCCAATCTTCAGGGAAAGCGAAATACCACACAGCAAACGCACCGAAGAGCACCAGAGGCACCCAAATGGCCGTGAATTTTTCGATGCCGCTGTGGAGTCGTGGAGGGACTTCTCGGAAGGTGTGAACCGCATCGATGAGCCCGGACAGGCGCGTGTTGTCGCCCACGGCGAGGACTTCGCACACGACCGGCCCCTGCGCCAAAACCAAGCCTGCTTCGATGACGTCCCCCACGCCCACGTCCACCGGAACCGATTCACCGGTAAGCGGAGCTTTGTTGAGCGCTCCTGTTCCTTCCACGATGCGACCATCGGCTGGAATGAGCTCGCCGCTTCGGATTTCGATGTGGTCGCCGGGATGAATAAGGTCGATGGGAACGATGTTTTCTTGCTCATCATGGACGGGTGCCAAGGTTGGTCCTGCAGCCATGGGAAGGGCAAAGGTTGCTGGTGCGGCACCGATGGAGCCGACGTTTTTGAGGGAAAAGGCAGGGGCCTTGTTGACCTTCCGGGCCGTTCGGGGCAAGCGGTCAAGTCCGCCCTGCATGGCTTCGCGTGCTTTGAGGAGGGCATCGCCTTCGAGGTGAACGGTGAACGCCACCAGAATGGTGACGATCAGGGCTTCTTCCCACATGCCGAGGATGCATGCGCCTATGACAGCGAGGCTGGTGAGGACTTGGAAGCCCATCTGGAAACTGCGCAGGGAACCGTAGGCTTCCTTGAACATCTGAATTCCACCGATGGCCACGCCGGGAGCAGCCAGTACGGGGATGAGCGGCCCGTGGTAGCCGAGCAGTTCAGCCACCATCACGATGATGAGCACGGGGAGGGCGATGCCGCCGCCGATGAGTCGCCACTGGTCGGGTCGTACCCGGTTGGAGGAGGCTTTGGAGAATTCTGGAGGTCGGCCGAGCACCGCTTCAAGACTACGGCGTCGCGAATCCAGGAGGGCTTGTTCATTGGTCACCACCAGTTGGAGAAGGATACGGTCATCGTCCGATATTTCGACGTCCAACACGCCGGGTTGCCGGCGAATGACGCGGTCAAGCCGTTGGACGGGAACACCGTTTCGCTGAGCGACCGCCGAGGCCTTCACGCCGACGAGTTCGTGATGTTCCACATCGGGTGCGTGGCCAAGGGAACGGAGAACGGATGAGATCTCAAACAGCGGACCCAACTCGAGGTCGACGTCGAATTTCACCTCGCCAGAGGTGACGGACACGTTAGGGTTGGACACCTGCTTCATCTGGTTCATCGCTCGGGTGGCTTTGCTCGCACAATCGGGGCAATCCATGCCAAGAATCGGCCAGCTGACCGTGTAGGAGCCGGTGGCATCGGTCAACACGGTGGTGTCGACGGGGTCCGCCTCGGTCACGTGTGTTTCCTCGTCGGTTTGTTTGTTGGAAACCTCGGATGTTGGCGCTGGAATGGCGATGGGAGCAGATGGCGTCGCGGCCTTCATGGGCTGTTCGATGAGAGAGTCGTCCTCGAGGGACAGAAACACCTCTGTCTCGTCCGAAGCCGCCATGCTCCCTTCCAACCAACGGTCGTTCAAGAAATCATCTCACCCATCGCACCGAAGGGGGCCGGTCAAGGCAAGGTTCATTTCGCGCATGAGCACAGCCGCACCCATGGAGTGGCTGCCACCGAATTGGTGTCCCAGCGTGATGGTCATCGATATTGACGGTACCATCACCGACGGGAAAAAGCACCTTTCCACCGAGGCCGTGCACGCGCTTCGAAAACTGGAAGATGCCGGCATTCCTGTGGTGTTGGCGACGGGCAACGTTCGCCCGGTCACCTACGGCTTGTGGCGATTTTTGGGCCTCTCAGCCCCGATGTGTTGTGAAAACGGGGGCGTCATTTGGCACCCCTCGTGGGACAAACCGATGCTGCGGGCGACGGCTGCTGAGGCCAAGGAAGCCGCTCAATGGTTGGCCGGTGAAATCGATGGGTTGGACCCGAATGGCATCGCAACCAACCGATGGCGAGAGAGCGAATGGTGCCTGTTCCCGTACGAGAATCTCGAAGCGGTCACCGCAGCGATGGCAACCGGCCCATGGCCACACCTGAGCGTGGTCCGCACAGGCTTTGCCATCCACCTGATGGAGCCACACCTTAGCAAGGGCGAGGGCCTGAAGGTGTTGTTTGACCGCATGGGCTGGTCGGTGGAGGATGCGTTGTGCGTGGGCGATGCGCCCAACGACCTACCGATGTTTGACCTGCTGCACTGGTCGGTGGCTGTTGGCGGTGCGTTCGACGCCGTTGCTCAAGCCGCCGATGTCCTGTCGCCCCATCCACACGGTGCCACGTTCCCGCCGCTGGTGGACGCCATTCTTGCCCGTCGAACGGGGGATGAAGCGTGAACGCGCTGGGGATCGACATGGGCGGCAGTGGATTCCGCATCGGAGTCTTCAACCTGGCCACCGGGGCCCTCGTCGGGGAATTGGAACGCCACGCTCACGGCGAATCAACCGAACCGGAGGTCGTCCTTTCTGCCGTTCGAGCAGCGCTGGAGGCCATCAGCTGGCATGGCCCCATCGGCATGGGCTTTCCCGGTGCCGTCGAGAACGGCCGTCCCGGCACCGCGCCCAACTTGGGTGAGGCTTGGGTTGGCCAGGACATCGGAACGAGTCTCGAGAGCTTTCACGGTGGCCGGTTTGCTCTCATCAACGACGCCGACGCCGTGGCCGTGGCCGAGCGCCAGTACGGTGCGGGTCACGGAAAGGCGGCACGAGTGCTCACGCTGACCGTTGGAACGGGGCTTGGTACCACCCTTCACGAGAAAGGAAGGCTGGTGCCGAACCTGGAGTACGGCCGATGGCCTCATCCGACACGAACGGGGTGCTTAGAAGAGCATCTCTCGGGCCGTGCCCGTCGGGTTGAGGGGTTAACCCTCGAGGCGTGGGCTGAACGATTTCAGGAAGGGCTTGCGCACCTCGAAGCGGAGCTTGCACCCGACCGAATCCTGCTCTATGGCGGCCTGATGGAACATTGGGACACCGTTCGCCCGCTGTTGTCAACCCGGGCTGAACTGGTTCCCGCGGCCCTTCTGGAGACAGCAGGTCCCTTGGGCGCTGCGCTGGCCACTCAGCCTTTGTGAGCCGCATCGGCCAGCGAAAACGAGGTCACCATTTGCATCGCTTGGCCGTACTTGATGCTGCCAAGGTATTCCCGACTTCGTCCGTGGGTCACCACGCGCAACCGGTACTTGCAGACGCGCTTGGTTCGTCGCTTCCGGTGATGTTTGTAGAAATGGACGCCGACTTTGTAGGTGCCAAGCGGAGCGTTGCCGGCCCACACCACGTTTTCCACCGGTGTATTGGACACGGGGCGGACGTTCATGTCCACGTCCAAGTGGCCGCCGCATTCGCTCTTCTTGTTGTTGAAGTAAATGCGTTCACCTGAGGGGCAAAACAAGTGCAGGTCAAGGTCGTTGTAGTCGTCCCAGGCCAACGAAATTTGGACTTCACCCGAGGCTCCGCCTTCACGTTCAAGGCGTTCGTCCATGTTGACTTCGGGCTCCTCGTCCTCCTCGGTGGCCACGATCACGCCACTACCGACGTGTTCTTCCGCGACCACGGCGGCGTGTTCGGTCATGGGAGTCTCGTGTTCACTCGTCCATTCCTGTCTTGCTTCAAGTTCCATCAAACGCTCGTCGTCGTCGGGGACGTCTTCGTCGACATCTGGGGTGCTCTCCGCCTCGGCGTTGGATTGGAGCAGGCCGAGTTCGAGAAAATTGCGATTGCGGCGCTCATCTCGCTCCTGCCACGCCGCTTGCTCGGCCAGTGGAAGTTCGCCCACCTGCGGCATGGTGACGAGAAGGCGCATCTCACCTTGGTGCAGCCCGATGCGGGAGCGCGTGCTGTACTTGTCAAGCAAGGCTTGAGCCCGAAGTTGGGCTTGCCGTTGTTGCCAATATCGGTTCAGCAGGTAGACACCGAACCCTCCCAAACCGAGGCTGGTGCCGAGGGTGATGGGGTCAACCATGACGCTGTATCTGTCCGGGCTCCTTAATGAGAGACGCGGTCAGAAGCCAATCAAGCGAGGAATTCCGCATTGAGGGCATCAAGCGAGGCTTGGTCGGGTCGGAGCACCTCGTCGGGGACATCGAGGAGGGGCGTGTCGACCAAACCGAGGTCTTCAGCCAGCGACGGTTTGCTGGCGTCAAAGTAGAGCAGACCGGTGACGTGCTTCTTGCTCGTCTCGGCTGTGTGCAGTGCGGTAAGGGCCGCCATGGCGTCGCCGGGGTCGTGCTCGGCCGAAATGGTTTCCAAACGAATGGTGGAACCGTCGTGAAGGGTGATGTCTCGGAAGTGACCCTCGGGGACTTCGATCTCTTCCATGGGGTTGAAGTGCGGGATGTAATCTGCCATATGGAGCGTGATTTCGTTCTCCTTCACGTAGCCGTACGATCGCATGGACTCGTCGTTGTTGTTGAAGGTGACACAGGGCGAAATTACGTCGATCAGGGCGAAGCCCTTGTGGGACATGGCGGCCTTGAGCAGCGAGGTCAGTTGTTTCTTGGAACCTGAGAACGAGCGCGCAACGAAGGTGCAACCGAGGTTGATGGCCATGGCACACAAGTCGATGGGTTGGGTTTCGTTGGCGGGTCCTTTCTTCTTCTTTGAGCCGACGTCGGCGGTGGCAGAGTATTGGCCCTTGGTCAGGCCGTACACGCCGTTGTTCTCGACGATGTAGACCATGTCCATGTTGCGTCGAATGGCGTGAATGAGCTGTCCAATACCGATGGAGGCGGAGTCGCCGTCGCCCGAAACACCGAGGTAGAGCAGGTCCTTGTTGATGGCGTAGGCACCGGTGGTCACCGACGGCATGCGGCCGTGAACGGTGTTGAACCCGTGGGATTGGCCGAGGTAGTAAGCAGGGGTCTTCGACGAACAGCCAATGCCCGACATCTTGGCGATGCGGTGGGGCTCAATGCCGTTTTCCCAAGCAGCCGTGATGATGACGTTGGAGATTTGGTCGTGGCCGCAACCGGGGCACAGCGATGATGGGCCACCTGTGTAGCTGTCTTTGGGTTCGTTGAGGACGTTCAATTTGATGGCTCGTGCGGGTTTGTCGCTCATTGCTTCACCTCCTCAAGGGTGGCCAAAATCCGTTCTGCGTAGATGCGTGCACGGGGTGGCATACCGTCGCTGTAGGCGACCGAGTGGACCTTGGTGACCAGGTCGTTGGGGAGTTCACGGCGAAGGATGCCGTAGAGTTGGCCGTCGCGGTTGATCTCGAGGACGATCACGACCTCGTGGCGGCGCACAAAGGCCTCTACATCGGAGTGGAAGGGCAGGGCGCGAACACGGCACTGACTGACCTTGAGGCCTGTTTGTTCCAAGATGTCGTCGATTTCCTGAATGGAGTTTTCCATGCTGCCGAGGAAGACGATACCGACCTCGCACTCCTCTTCTTCTCGGAGGATGGGCGCAGGCAATTGGTCGCGTGCATTGTCAATTTTCATTCGCAGGCGCTGCATGAGGTTGTAGTAATCCTCCGGCTTTTCGGAGTAGACGCCCATGGGGTTGTGGCCGGTTCCGCGGTAGAGGATGGGGGCCATGCCAGAACCCGGGAGCGTGCGGTACGGGATGCCGTCGCCGTCGACGTCAAGGTAGCGGCCAAAGGTTTCGAAGGCCTCAAACACGTCCTTCTCACGGACGGTCTTACCTCGGTCCATGGGCTGGTCGGGATAGGTGAAACCACCGCAGGCCCAGCGGTTCATGCCCAAGTCAAGGTCGCTCATGCCGAAGACCGGCGTTTGGAAGCGTTCGGAGTAGTCAAAGGCTCGCCATCCATATTCGAAGCACTCCTCCACGGTTCCCGGGATGAGCACGATGTGCTGCGTATCGCCGTGACTGCCTTCGTAGAGCATGGCGATGTCGGATTGTTGGGTGCGAGTGGGCAGGCCGGTCGACGGGCCGACACGGGTGACATCCCAGAATACCGAGGGGATCTCAGCGAAGTAGGCCAGCCCGATGAATTCCTGCATCAGCGAAATGCCGGGTCCGGAGGTGGCGGTCATGCCGCGGCCACCGGCCCAACCGGCGCCAAGCACCATGCCAGCGGCGGCGAGTTCATCCTCGGCCTGAATCACGGCCATGGTGGCGTTGCCATCGTCGTCGGTTCGCAGCCGTGGGATGTAATTGATGATGCCTTCAGCCAGCGAGGACGAGGGTGTGATGGGGTACCATGCCAGGAGTTGGACGCCACCGTAGTGAGCGCCGAGGGCGGCCGCCTCGTTGCCTTCAATGAAGAATTGGGGCACTTCAACGTCGCGAGATTCCACGGCGTAGGTGTCTTCCTTGGTCAGGTGCTCCTTGCAGTAGTCCCGGCCCAAACCGAGGGCCGTGATGTTGAGTTCAACGGCGGTGGCCTTGCCCTTGAATTGCTTGGCAACAGCGGACTCGAGGCAGGCTTGGTCAATCCCGAGCAGTTCGGCGAGAACACCGACGTAGATGATGTTGGTAACGAGTTTGGCAATTTTCGGGTTGATCTTCCGTGCCAGGGAACTCATGGGCACCGGGTAGGAGATGATGTCGTCGCGCTCGACGGTTTTCTTCTTGGTGTCGCTGTTCCAAATCACGACCGACCCCGGTTCAAGAGCGGCAAGGTCCTCGTCCCACGTGGCGGGGTTGACCAGCACCTGGATGTGGGTGCGGTCGCCGGGAGCCTGGTAGCCCTTGTCGGAGAGGCGGACGATGTACCAGGTAGGAAGGCCAGAAATGTTGGACGGGAAGAGGTTCTTTCCGCTGACGGGGACGCCCATGTCAAAGAGCGATTGCAACAGGATGAGGTTGGCCGATTGCGACCCGGTTCCGTTGGCGGTGGCGATGTTGATGGTGAAGTCGTTGATGATGCGGTCCATGTGAAACATCCCTCGTGGGGCTGGCGGAAAACCCGTCCTTGGGTTCGGGCTGGCCAAGCACCCTTTCAACATGTTGCCGTCCCATTCAGCGGGCAGACGCCCGAAGGGCGGGAATCAGTTGACTTGAGCGAACGGCACAAAACCCCAGGGGGGTTGGCTCGTGGCATGGCGGACGACGCGATGACGGCCGGTTGGGACAAGGCTGAGAAGGCCATTACGAAAGGAAAAGGCGATGCAGCCCTGAAGATTCTTCGGGACATCGACGCCGACGGAAAAGAGCCCACCACACTTCGCCTTGCAGGCCATGCAACATGGTTGGAAGCCAAGACGCGAAACAACCGTGGCGATTACCGGCGAGCCGCTTCCCTGCTTCGAGAATCCACCAAGAAAAACCCCCGCGACAAGAAGGCGGACCGACTCTACAACGAACTGCTCAATGAAATGCAAGACAAGGGCATCAGCGAAACCAGCTTCCCTCGCTTGCTCAACGACGGGACGCCAACGCCTGCGGGCATCGTGGCTATTTTCCTGGCTGGCGTGCTCGTCCTGGC
>CAXRAL010000067.1:0-22866 GCA_964228815.1 Candidatus Poseidoniaceae archaeon | reverse complement strand
GGTGAGGAGGTCGGCCCCTTCTGCGCCTGGAAGCATGTAGGTGATGTCGCCCATGTCGTGAATCAGGCCGTCGGCCAGTCCAGCCAAGGCCTCCTGGTCGTTGTACGATGCCCACCACGAGGGCTGCATCACACGAGCCGCGATGCATCGGAACCAAGGGGCGATGGCTTGCTCGGGCGGACGCTCTTCGAGAAGCATGGCTTCGAGTTCTTCTTGCGATACCCACATGGTGTTGGCCACCTCGTTCGGGTTGGGTGCAAGGTCAACATCAGCGCACATCACGATGATGTGGTCCACTTCTCGCTCAATCCATTCGCTGTTCATCCGAGCAGCGTATCGCATTTTGGACATGAACGTCATGTCGTCGGTTGAAATGGTGGAGGGGTCGATGCCGAGTTCTTGTTCGAGTTTGCGGATGGCGGCCCGCTTTACGCCCATGGCGTTGTCTTCTTCCATTTCTTCAGGGCTGTGCAGCGGATGGGAGCAACATGCGTTCGCCCAAACGCTGGGGAAGGTGACCTTGTCGGATGATCGTTGTTGGAGGAGCATTTCTCCGTTGGTGTTGAACAACAGGACGCTGAACGCTCGGTGAAAATGACCAGATCCTTGGTGGGTCTCAAGTTTTGACATCGGACCGATGACGCTGTCGTCTTCTGCGACTTGAATCACGGCCTCTGCCATCAACGAGGCTTGGGCTTGGTCGGCAGCATTGAGTGCGGCCATTTCGTCCGGGTTCAATTCAACATGCGGGACATCGTCGATTCCATACCCTGCCATGTGTTCACCGCTTTGTTGGAGTCGCGGAGGCTACATGAAGAGTTCTCTGCACCATCAAGGCGTCAAAACCGTTCCACGAACCGGCTCGCCAAGGCAAGCATCTCGGACTCGATGGTCCATCTCGCCGCTGACAAGATGCACCTCAACCCCATGCGATGCTGCAGCCAAGCCACGAGCCACCTTGAGGCCAATGCCGCCCGTTACGTCCATGTGGGCAGCGTGTTCGCCCTCGAAGGCATCCTCTTGTGAGAGAGTGGGCATCAATCGCTCCTCGTCGTTTTGACCGGTCGGCGGGGACGAGAGAACACCCTCAACACCACCCATGGCGAACACCAGTCGTTTCACGCCGGGGAGTTCAGTTGCCAGTCGGTAGACCAAATCGTCGCCTGAGAGAATACCAAATTCAGCCCCTCCGTCACAATCCACCACGTCCCCGTGGGTCACCATGACAATGCCTTGCGGTGCGGCGGCAAACATCGATAGATCCCCCTCGAATTCCGGTCCAGTGTTGCGTGCCCAACGATGGGGTGAGAGCGAAACAGCAGAGACATCGTACTTGGTCAGTGCATCCAAGACATGCTGATTCAGTTCCATCATGTCCTCTCGCACAGCGGCGACGGCTTCGTCTTGCGTCATCTCACTTGGGACTTCGTCGAGCGAGCACCTGCCCTCGGCCAATCGGTAGGCTTTGGCTTTCAAATGGCCGAATGAGCCTGCGCCGTGAACGAGCACCACATCGAGCCCTGCGGACACACAACTTTCGAGTTGGTCGGCAAGCTGGTCAATGATTTCTGAGCGAACGGATTTCATTCGGTCCTTGTTGGTGATGAGCCCGCCTCCCCACTTGATGACGACACGCTCACGCATGGCACAACCAAGGGCCGAGGAATCATGATTCTACCGTTTGAAGTGAATGGCAAGGTTTCATGAGGCACGGGTCATGTGAAAGCGTCATGGGCGAGGAACCTACGGTTGAGGCGTTCATGCGTCACCTGCAAGTTTGTGTTGAGGAAGCTCGCACCATTGCGGACCGCAAGGAGCGGGAACAACGGCTCTGGCAATTGGAATCGGCCATTCAAGAGGCCATCATCTACAAGAACAGGGTTGAGGAACTCCAACGCCACGGGATTGACCCCATTCGACTCGTTGAAGCGGAATCGCCCATGTCGCAACCGCCTGCACCCAAGAAGGTCGAGGCCTTGCTTTCCGGGCACGACCACTGCAAGACATGTAACGCCGTGCTTGAGCCTGACTTGCCCTTCTGCCCCGCCTGCGGCGCCGAACAGTGACGTCTCACTCTTCTTCTTCGAGTTCCCACTGCTCGATGATTTCGACAATAATCGGATCGTCTTCATCAATCTTGTAGAGGTACTCGCCTGGAACTTCGTCCGTGAGGAAGACCGTGGTCCCCGCTCGGTAAATTGTGTGGCCGTCTGCGATGGCGCGGGTGGTATCGATTTCGAGAATGGTAGGGCGGTCAATGCGCACGTGGCCGGCTTCCATGGCGTTTTGAATGGACCGGGACAGGTGGACGTTCTTGCGGTCACCTGCCGTGATTCCGTACTCAAGCAAGGTCTCCACATCGCCTGATTCACACGGGTAGTACAAGGCTTCGGGAATGTCATCGGTGGGAAGATCGAGGTCCAGTTCAATCGAGTGGCCGTAGGTGGCTCGAATCATGCCGTTCTCGACCTGGTAGCGGCCTTTCTCGTCAGCGTTGGCAATGGCTTCGAAATGCCATCCTCGCAGCCAGTGGTAATGGCGTCGCTTGTTGCCAATGGCTTCGGAGAGCTCGCGGGCGTTGACCCATCCGTTGATGTCCATGTCGACGTTGAATTTCTCGGGTGCGTGGCGCAGGACCAACGCAAGGATGCGGCCGAGGGAGTTGGCTTCTCGGTCGCTCATGATGAATTTTCCTTCATCGTTGCAAACAGGGCAGTTCGTGCCTGAAAAATGTCCGTGGCTTCTGCATTGGCGTAGCATGAAGTCCATGCGGGTGCGACCTGTTCAAGAACCCTACGGGAGGTTGAGGCTTGGAAAGAAGGTCCTTTGATTTCCAACCAAGCGCGGGTATGAAATGCCTCGTCCTTCTCCACCGTCCATGGTGGATGTCGCCGTCGTCGGTGCCGGGCAAACCAAGTATGGAAATCATGCATCGGGTCTCAAAGGCATGTGGGCCGAAGCCGCAGCTAAGGCCTTTGCAAGCGTCGATGGCGATTTTGAGCCGTCCGTCATCGATGAAGCCTTCATCGGTAGCATTGCGTTTGGTGGTTCGCAACTTGGGAATACAGCGGCGCTCTTGACCGAACACTCTGCCATGGACGGCATCTCGGTTCGCCGGGTTGAGAATGCGTGTGCTTCCTCCGGTTTTGCCTTTAGAGATGCATGGATGGCCATCAAGAGCGGTCAAGCCGATGTCGTGGTTGCTGGTGGCATTGAGAAAATGAACGACCTTACACCTGAGCGAAAACGGTACTGGCTCGGGGTCTCAGGCGATACGGAATGGGAACGCCTCGCAGGCCTCACCTTCCCTGGAACCTATGCCTTGATGGCTCGCCGGTACTTTCACGAATTTGACGCCACCCACGATGATTTGGTTCACGTGAGCGTGAAGAATCACCTTCACGGCTCCATGAACGCTGATGCGCACATCCAGAAAGAGGTCAGTTTTGAAAAGGCGGCCGGCGGTTTCATGGTCGCTGATCCGCTAACGCTCTACGACTGCTGCCCAACCTCTGATGGGGCGTCTTGCGTGGTCCTCGCTGCCGACCATGTGGCCAGGAAACTCACCGATACGCCGGTTTGGGTTCGAGGTTCGGGCGCTGCCTCAGACCATCTTGCACTTCATGACCGCCCCACCATCACGCAACTCAAAGCCACCAGGGAAGCATCCACCAAAGCCTACGCCATGGCCGGAGTTGACGCTCGTCACATCGATTTGGCTGAAGTTCACGACTGTTTTACCATCGCTGAGGTCTTGGCCACAGAGGACCTCGGATTGACTGGAAGAGGTGAGGGCGGCGTGTTTGCTCGCAACGGTGAGGGCCGTTTGAACGAAGGTACAACCACGGTGAACGCCAGTGGAGGTCTGAAATCGAAGGGCCATCCGCTCGGAGCAACCGGCACGGGCCAAGTGGTTGAAGTGTTCAAGCAATTGCGGGGTCAGGTGTCGTCCAACCGACAGGTTCGGGATGCTGAAACCGCCTTGACGCACAACGTCGGCGGTTCGGGTGCAACGTGCGCCGTCCATGTCTTTGGGAGGGACCGTTCATGACTGCCGAAGTATGGATGGGCTACCTCGTGGACGCCCACGACGATTTTCTCGTTGTTCAGTCGCCCTTTGTCCTCAACGGGGCAAGGGTCTTCGGCGCCGACAGCGATGCCACCACCCTTGCCGTTGCTGGGCTTCTTCATCGGCTTCAAAACGAATCGATTCCATCTGTATCGGTTCCCGAGGGCATGGACGGGCAGAGCCTTTCCATCGCCACCGGCATTGAAATGCACGCTGAGGAGGCGGATGGTGAAGCCGCCTGGGACGTCCTGATGAGCGACGAAGCCACCGTGGTCATTGCCAAGAACGGTGCTGAGGTGGAACTGACAGCGCTTGACGTTGAAGTTGAGGTTGATGCTGAATTCAACGAAGCCCTTGAGGCGGCGTGGGAGGCTGAACTCACGGCAACGCACGTGAGTCAAGGTGCCTATGTTTCTCGAGCACAATACGAAGAAGCAGCGATGTCGCGACTTTCGCTTCTCGGCCAGTCGATGGAGGCGGGGGTTGTTTGGCCCCCTCGTTTTTCTCATCTCGTGGATGGAAACGTCTCTTCTGAACACCGCCTCCAGCGCACCGGTACGGTTCAGTCGTGGACAACGCTATCCGCAGCTGGCGCTCCATCGGAATTCTCCCTTCGGGCCCCAATTTTGGGCGGCGTCAGCACGGTGTTTTTGCAATTGGATGACGGCCCAAAAGGTGTGTTCTTGACGGTGGACGATGAATCATCTGAACTGATCATGGACGCTCGAATGGAATTGGTGTTCCGCCGACTGTACGGCCAAGAGGGGTTCATTCGCTACGGCCTCAAAGCCCGGTCCATCGCTGACTAACAAAGCATTCATAGAAAGCAAAGTCCACCAGCCAATCATGGCAGGTTTTGGTGGATTGAGAAAGGGCCGAGAGGAAGCACGTGACAACCTCGGCTACACCGAAGGCGGTGATTGTCCTCGGTGTGGGGGAAATGCTCAGGACTCCAGCATGGCCGGTTATCTCCAATGCGGCTCATGCGGTCATGAATGGGCTGATCCAAATTACAAGGACACGAAGAAACGCCCTGCCCCTCCAACGCACCGGCGCGACGCCGAAATGATTGAACAATTCAAGCAGGACATGGCCTCAGGCGAGCTTGCCAACGTGCTCGGCATCAACAAGAACTTGTCCGGTGAGCAAGAGCAATCGCTGAAGCGACTCGAGGACAAGTGGATGAGCGGGATGCAGGGCCACTACAACGCTGCGGCTGAAGAACGCAAACCACTGATGATCAGCTTTGACGACGATGATAACATCCTGTCAACGGAAGTCGCCGCCATCACCATCGTGTCCAACGGCTTTGACGGCGGTGAAGAGATTCGGCTCGAATACCCGGGCAAGGGGACGGAATTCTATGCCTACAACGAGCGCAGTCCAACGGGATGGAAGCGTGGTCCAAACGCCGAGACCACGGCCCGTTCCATCACGAACGTGATCAATCGCTCATCTCGCCTGGTCTACGCGAACCTTGAGGGAACACGCATTTCGTTTGAACTCCGTGATGATTCGTTGAACGCCGCTTCCTTCGTTATCTTCGTTGACGACCCAGGTGGCACCGACATCGTGGCAGAAAAGGGGGGTGTTGTCTTGGACCACCGAGACTTTTCCACCATCCAGGATTACCGAAACGTCGTTGAGATGGTCCTTGAGGACGGCATCATTTCTCCCAGTGAGGACCAACTTCTGTGGGCCATGCGTGAACAATTGAACATCGATGAGGCCTATCACATCCAGATGGTCATGGATATTTGCGGCGAAAACACGCTCAAAGAATGCACGAGTTGCGGTGGCATGGCAGAGTTATATCCCGAACACGCTGCGTGGTATTGCCATGCTTGCGAAGCATGGTGCTGAGCGAAGAAAATCCTCCTCATAATATGTTCTATAGATAGAGGATTCTACGATTCTCAAAATTTCATCTATCATGAATGTGGGCACTCTTCATAAAGTGAAGCGGTATCCCAAAGACGGTTACGCCTATGGCAAAAGACGTGTTGTATATTGGAATCGACTTGGGAACCTTCCGCTCTGTGATGGTTTCCTCTGACAGCCACGAAGTGGAAGAATTGACGGTCATTGGTACGCCCAAAGACCCGATTGCTCGCAACTTCCTGAAGCGAGACGTGCTGTTTGGTAACGAGGCCCTCAAGAACCGATTGGCGCTGAACCTTTTCCGCCCTCTCGAACTTGGTGTCATCAAGGACACACCCGAGGACCGAGAGTTCATCGCTCACTTCATCACCCACCTCATCGGCCTTTCCGACCCCGAGGAATACGACCGTGTGGTCGCCGTTATCGGTGCTCCTGCCGAAGCCAGCCACGTCGACAAGACCGCCATCTTTGACGCCGCTGCAGGCTCCGTTAACTCCGCCATGATCATCTCCGAGCCGTTCGCTGTTGCTTACGCTCTCGACATGATCACCCACACCCTCGTCATCGACATTGGTGCAGGTACCACGGACCTTTGCCGCGTTTACGGCACCATCCCCGGTCCCGGCGACCAGATGCACACCGGCTACGCTGGCGACTACGTCGACAACGCCCTCATCAAGGAAATCCAGTCCAAGTACAACGGTGCACAAATCACCAAGGACATGGCACGACGCTGGAAGGAACAATTCTCCTTTGTGTCCACCTCTGCTCCTGACGAACCTGTCCTGGTTGACTTCTCCATTGACGGCAAGGCCATGACCCTTGACATCACCGACTGCATGCAGCGTGCTTGCGAGTCCATCGTTGACCCCATCGTTGAGAACGTCAAGAAGCTCATCGCCGGATCCAACCCCGAATACCATGACGAGTTCCGCAAGAACATGGTCCTCGCCGGTGGCGGTTCCTCCATCAAGGGCCTTGGTGCCCTCATCGAGCGCCGTCTTTCCGACATGGGTGATGTCAATGTTCACGTGGTTGACGACCCCGTTCGTTTGGGTGCCATGGGCGGTCTTCGCCTCGCCATGGAAGTCCCCGAGGACATGTGGAAGAACTTGACCCTCGCCTCTCGCTGAGGTTGATCAAGAGCCATTGCTTGCTAACACGCCTGAGCGAAAGCAAGAACGTGTTTTGACGAAATGGGTTTGGGCTCACAAGTGTGTGAACCCGCGTGTGGAACAATGGTCACTCAGGCATTACCGGCCTTTTCGACTTCAGCCCAGTCGCGCATGAAACCTTCCAGCCCGCGGTCGGTCAGTGGGTGGCTCATGAGCTGGCGGAAGGTCTTGGCAGGCATGGTGGCCGTGTGAGCGCCCAGTTGGATGCACTGAAGCACATGGGTGGGATGCCGAACAGAGGCGGCCAACACCTTGGTGTCGAGGTTGTAGTTATCCCAGGTGTTCATGATCTCGGCGATGAGTTCCATGCCATCGTGGCCGGTGTCGTCGATGCGTCCAATGAACGGGGAAACGTAGGTGGCGCCTGCTTTGGCGGCCATCAGTGCTTGGGAGGCGGAGAAGATGAGCGTCACGTTGGTGTCGATGCCGTCTTCGGTGAGGATCTTCGTAGCGGCCAGGCCTTCAGGCGTGCAGGGAATTTTGATGATGACATTGTCGGGCAGCTCAGCCTTGAGGGCTCGCCCCTGTTCCACCATGCCGGCGGTGTCCATGGCCGTCACTTCGGCTGAGATTGGGCCGGAGCAAATGCCGGCAATTTCTCGAACGACTTCCTTGAAATCACGACCGGATTTCTTGATGAGCGAGGGGTTGGTGGTTACACCGTCAAGAATGCCCCAGGCGGCAATTTCTCTGATTTCGTCAACGTCAGCAGTGTCAAGGAAGAATTCCATGATGTTCGTTCAATGAAGAGGTTCTATGAACTCTCCCCTGCATCAAGAAACGCCGTTTTTCACTTACGTGCAATGGCCCGCTTGGCTGCTTCTGCAATGTAGGGGGCGGAAATTTGCATAACCTCAAGCATCTCATCTGCTTGACCTGATTCACCAAACCGGTCTTGAACGCCCACGCGCTCCAACGGTGCGAAGGTGTTGGCCGTCAAGTGTTCAGCGACCGCTCCTCCGAGTCCACCGATGACGTTGTGGTCTTCTGCGGTGACAATGGCGCCACAGTTGGCGACCAATCGGTCAACGAGTTCACCGTCCAGCGGCTTCAGCGTGTGCATGTCAACCACGGTGGCGCTGATGCCTTCAGCGGCCAGGGAAGCAGCCGCTTCAAGGGACTGAGAAACCATGACGCCACAGGCAATGATGGCCACGTCTGAACCTTCTTGGAGGACAATGCCCTTGCCGATCTCGATCTCGTCTTCGCGTCCCTCGTAGAGCACCGGCGTCTTGTTTCGAGCCGTTCGTGTGTACGAGGGCGAGCCGCTGCTGGCCAGCTGCATGGTCAACACCTTGGTGGATACCACGTCGCTGGGGTGCATGACGATCACGTTTGGTAGGGTCCGGTAAATGGCCAAGTCTTCAATCGACTGCGCCGAGGAACCGTCGGTGCCCGTGTGGGTACCACCGTGGCTGCCGCAGACATGAACGGCCAAATTTGGCCGCGCCACGCCGTTTCGCATCTGCTCGAATGCACGCTCGGTGAAGATGGCAAAGGTGCTGGCAAACGGAATGTAGCCAGAAGCAGCGAGGCCTGCACCAACGAGAAGCATGTTTTGTTCTCCGATACCGCACGAGACCGTGCGCTCTGGGTGTGCCTTGCGGAAGTGAAGTGATTTGGTGGACTTGCCCAAATCGGCCTCCAAGACCACGACCTTGGGGTTGCTGGCCAGCTCCAACAGGGCTTCACCGTAGCCGTCTCGAGTGGCTGCCATCTTGGTCATGCGACCACCTCGCCAAGTTCAGCCATGGCCTGAGCGTATTGCTCGTCGTTGGGGGCAGCACCGTGGAAGGCTGGATTGTCGGCCATGAAGGAGACACCGTGGCCTTTCACCGTGTGTGCGATGAGGATGGATGGGCCGTCGTTGGTGGATGAAAGGAAGTTCATACCGTCGACAATTTCGTCCATGTTGTGGCCGTCAATTTCCTTCACGTTCCAACCAAACGCTTTCCACTTGGCAGGAATATCAAACATGCGCATCTGTTCCTCACAGAAATCGTCGTTCTGGATTCGGTTTCGGTCCAGAATCACGTTGAGGTTACCGAGTTCGTGGTGAGCCGCGGCCATGGCGGCTTCCCACACGCTACCTTCCTGAATCTCGCCGTCGCCGAGCATCACGTAGACTTGGCGTTCGCTGTCAGCCAAGCGGCCGGCGATGGCCGAGCCCATGCCGAAGGAGAGTCCCATGCCGAGCGAACCTGCTGAGAAGTCAACGCCAGGGCACCACTTCATGTCGACGTGGCCTTGACAAATGCCGCCCAGCACCCGGTACGATGCAAGGTCATCCACGGTGATGAAGCCCATTTCAGCCAAGATGGCGTACATGCCCGGAGAGGCGTGCCCCTTCGACAGGATGAACCGGTCTCGGTCTTCCCAATCGGGGTCGTCTGGGCGCACTCGGAGCGTGGTTTTGTACAGCCCCACCAACAGGTCAATCTCGGAAAGCGATCCGCCAGGGTGACCAGCCTGTGCCCGATGAACCATGTTCACGATGTGGACTCGGCATTTCCTCGCAAGTTCTCGCAGGTCGTCTGTGTTGCTCATGGTCTCACCAGCAGGTGTCAGCCTGCGGGGATGGCCTTTGATGGTTGTGCAAGTCTCGTTTCACCAAATGGAGCGCTATTCCTGCTTTTTGGGTGCGAGTGCATCGAGGGTGTTTCGCACTGCTTCGGCCGTGATCATCACCGTATCCCCAGCGAGACTTCCGCCTTTCGGCAAGGCCCGAGAAGCAAGCCAGATGAACACGCCTACAAACCAAGCAAAGAAGGCCAACGAGAGCATGTCGTTGAGCGTTGAGATGCCAAAGAGGTCGGGGAGATCGATTTTAGCGACGATGAGGACGGCGATGAAGACACCCATGATGGACTCTCCAGCGATGAAACCCGCACCGATGAGCACGCCCCGACTTTCGACTTCTTTGGCCGCTTGTGTGGCAAGCTCTGAAGGTTCCTTTCGAAGAACGCCGTCGACACGAAGATGAGCGCTCCTCAACATCACATGGGAAATGATGCCGCCCACCATGATGGGTACGGACAAGCCGAGCGGGAGGTAAATACCAATGGCGACGCTCATCACCGGCATTTGGAGTCGAATCAAGGCGACAGCGATGGCGGCACCGAGCACCACCATCTGGATGTTTAGATCACCACCAAACGCCCCTTGGACAATGGCTCCAATGAGTTCAGCCTGTGGTGCAAAGAGGGCTTTCGAACACGTTGGGTCACTCGGGAGGGGGTTCATTTGACACGCAGTTTGTGAAATTCTGAAAGCGTCATGAAGCAACGACAAAACGGGCCCGATGACAACAGCACCGGTGAGTACACCGATGATTTCAGCCACTTGTTGCCGCTTAGGTGTGGCACCCAGCATGTGACCGGTCTTCAGGTCCTGCATAACATCGCCAGCGATGGCGGCGCTCGAGGCGACGATGGCGGCGATGAGCAGCGTGGCAAACATGAGGTCTTGCTTGGCCATGCCCAGCATCAAATCGCCGATGATGTAGACGAGCCCGACCGTGAACAGGAGCGTGGCGATGGTCATGCCGGATACCGGGGAGTTGGAGGAGCCGACCACACCGGCGATGTAGCCGGCTACGGCGGCAAAGAAAAACGCAACAAAGGCAAGGAAAAGTGCGCCGGCGATGGCGAGAATGAGCGATTCCATGGCCCACCAGTAGAAGAAGAAGGTCAAGACCACAAGAACGCCACAGACCTTGAAGACACGGTCCATCGGGATGTCTTGCTCTGTACGGAGGAGAACACCTGCTTGATCATCGTTCTTTACAAAGGCCTTGGAAAGTCCCGTGATGATGGTCTTGCGCATGCTCCACAGGGTGTAGATGCCGCCCACCACCATGGCGCCAACACCCACGTACCTCACCTGTGTCGACCATATGGTGTAGAATCCGTCAACGAGGGAGCCTTCAACGGGCCAACCGTATATCAGGCCGTACATGGGGACGAGCAGGCCGAAACCCAACACGCCACCGAAGAAGATGAACGAGGCAATTCGGATGCCGACGATGTAGCCAACGGAGAGCAGCGCCACCGAGAGGTCCATACCGGCATAGAGGCGGGTGGAAATGAACGAAACGGCGCCTTCGACAGTGTGGTGCGTGACCTCGAAACCTTTCACCATCAAACCGTACAGTCCACCGATGCCAAGGGCATAGAGAATGGCAAGCGCACCATCGCCGCCTTCCTCACCTGCCACCAGAACTTCTCGGCAGGCCACGCCTTCGGGGTAAGGAAGGGCCTCCTCGACAATGAACAAGCGACGCAAGGCAATGGTGAACATGGTGCCTAACAGGCCTCCCAATGTGGCGATGATGAGCGTCTCCATCCACTGAATACTCGTCCAAATGCTCATCACCAACAGCGCAGGTACGGTGAAGATGACTCCTGCAGCGAGGGATTCACCTGCGGAAGCCATGGTTTGGACGGCGTTGTTCTCAAGGATGGAGACGTCTTTGAACATGGTACGGAGGATGATCATCGACATGACCGCTGCTGGTATACTCGCCGAGACCGTCATCCCTGCGTAGAGGCCGAGATAGGCGTTGGCCGCCGTCATCAAGATGCCGAGAACGATGCCTACGATGATAACACGCGTAGTGAGTTCTAGCGGTGATTCATGAGCGGGAATGTAAGGTTCCTGTGCCCCGCTCATGGCCGTTCCAATCCTTTCCAGTAGGTATAGCCTACGATGGAGGGTTGTGTACCTTGGCCAAGTTATGCAGGAGGGATTCTACCCGCCATAATAATAACTGTTCCAACTCCCCCTAGAACCATCTCAATACTATATTGAGGGGTGGTTTGACCATGGACGAACACTGGCACAACCTTTCAATCGCCGACAGTCTCGTCGCACAACAATCCTCAGAGCACGGAATCAGTGTGGATGAGGTCATTGCCAGAAGGGCCCGTTTTGGCGAAAACAAATTGGACGAAGCGGAGAAAACCTCTGCATTCCTGCGCTTCCTCTCTCAGTACAACGACCCACTCAATTACCTCTTGATGGGCGCTGCATTGATTGCCCTTCTGCTCAATCCAGACCACCCTGGTGATGCAATTTTCATCTTCATTGTGTTAACCGCTAACGCATTCTTCGGTTTTTGGCAGGAAAATCAGGCAGAGCAAGCCATGGATTCGCTCAAACAAATGTCGATCTCGAACTGCGTGGTCATACGCGGTGACTTTGAGAGCGAAGTGCCGACTTCTGATTTGGTGCCAGGTGACGTTGTCCGCTTGGAAGCAGGACTCAACGTACCCGCAGATGTTCGGATGATTTGGTCGCAACAATGCAAAATCGATGAGTCGGCCTTGACCGGTGAATCCCTCACCATCAGGAAGTTGACCGAAGCCTTGCCTGCGGCCACACTCCTCGCTGACCGAAACAACATGGCCTTCATGGGTACGACGGTGTCCTCGGGTCGCGGCCTTGGTTTGGTTGTCGCCACAGGAATGAAAACGGAACTTGGAAAGATTGCCAGCAACATCGCTGACGCCCAGACGCCAAAAACCCCGTTAGAACTGAAGCTGGAAAGTCTCGGCAAATTCCTCGGGTTCATCGCGCTCATCGTGGCCATTCTGCTGGTTTCGCTCAACCTCGTTGTCTCGTACGGTAAACCTGGCGTGGATCTCAAGGAGGTCGTCGTTCAACAGTTCATCGTCGCCATCGCCATCTTCGTGGCCATCGTCCCCGAAGGACTTCCCATCATTTTGGTGATCACGCTCTCCCTTGGCATGCGAAACATGGCGCGCCACAAGGCCATCATCCGTCGCATGAAAGCGGTTGAAACACTCGGCTCAACCACCGTCATCTGTTCGGACAAAACGGGAACACTGACCAAGAATCAAATGACGGTCCGCCGAATCCAAACATTGGAACGAACGTTTGACGTGACTGGAGAAGGGTTCGAGCCCAACGGTGCATTGGTCCGAAACGGTGTTGAGTTGAGCGATGAAGATCTCAAGTCACGTCAGGCAGACCTTGGCTTCAGACTGCTTGGGGCCTGTTTGACCCTCTGCCACAACTCGACCATCGTCAAATCAGATGGCCACTGGCAAGCCATTGGCGACCCCACGGACTCTGCCTGTGCTGTGGCTGGGTGGAAGGTCAACGGCGACGTCAAGAAATTCTCACATCGCCACCCACGTCTCAACGAATTCTTCTTCGATTCTGTCCGCAAGCGCATGAGTGTCGTCCACGAATACGAGGGTGAGCAGTGGATCTTTGCCAAGGGAAGTGCGGGAGGATTCAAGGACATCGCCACCACCAAAATAGTCGACAATGAATGCGCCCCCTTGTCCGACGTCGACCGACAGCAAATTTCTCAGATGAACGACGACATGGGTTCCCAAGCAATGCGCGTGATTGCGCTCCTTGCACGGAAAGTCAAGGAAGGTGAGGACATTGAGGACATTCATTCCATTGAATCCGATTTGATCTTCCTCGGGCTCATTGGCATTATGGATCCTCCGCGACCCGAAGTGAAGGCCGCCATCGAGACGTGTCAGCGAGCTGGTATTAAGGTCAAGATGATCACCGGCGACCAACAAATGACGGCCGCCGCCATCGGTGCAGAACTCAACATTTCGTCTGCATCGGGTATGGCGCTCGATGGGAAGGAACTCGCTGCCTTAAGCGAAGAGGAACTCGTTGCAGCCACCGGCGATGTTGCGATTTATTCTCGTGTTACGCCTGACCAAAAGATGAGGATTGTCTCTTCGCTCCAGCAACAGGGCGAGATTGTCGCCATGACGGGAGACGGCGTCAACGATGCCCCAGCCCTTTCGGGCGCTAACATTGGCATCGCGATGGGCATCGCTGGTACCGACGTGGCGAAGGACGCTGCTGACATGGTTCTCCAAGATGACAACTTTGCCAACATCGTCCACGCCGTGGAAGAAGGTCGGAAAATTTACCAGAACATTCGCAACTTTGTCCGCTATCAGGTGTCGACCAACGTGGCGGCCGTCTCGTTACTCGTGTTGGCAACCTTGTTCTTTGGGCCCGAAGCGCTCCCTCTAACGGCCACACAAATTCTGGTGATTAACATCCTCATGGATGGTCCACCCGCCGTCGCGTTGGGTGTTGAGAAGAAACACGGGAACGTCATGGAGCGGCCACCGCGTCCGGTCGATGAGGGCCTCCCCAATGGCCGAGATATCTCGCTTATTTTCTACCTCGGTGCCGTGATGGTCGTTGGAACACTGATGGTGTTTTGGCTGGGCGGCGGCGCACTCGCTGGAGCAGAACCTTGCACGCTCCGAACCACGGAGACAAGCACGACGGCCTTTGACATGGAGGCATGCTTGGCTGGCGACCAGGCTGCTATTGACGACTGGCAAACATACGCTGACGATCACTTCAAGCATGCACAAACCATGACCTTCGCAGTCTTCATTGTCTATCAGTTGTTCAATGTGATGAATTGCAGGTCAAACGAAGAGAGTGTCTTTGAGTTGGGTCTGTTTTCAAATCCGGCCATCAACTACGCCTTGTTGATTTCTTCAGGCCTGTTGCTGTTCTTCGTGCAACTTGCCGAGATGACCATCCCCGTCATCGGCATTGAGGTAGGTTCGTTGCTGCGAACCAATCCACTCTCGCAAAAAGACTGGTTGGTGGTGGTTCTCATCGCGTCCAGTGTCTTCATCATCGAAGAGTTCCGAAAACTCATCGTCAAGTCGGGCATGTTTGCCATTCGACAGCCCTGATGGTGCGAAGCACATCTTCTTGAGGTAAACATTCGAGGAACCATCATGGAGGCCGTGATGAGCCCTGCTCCACTCGCAGGAGAACACCACGACTGGGCACATCGGTTGGAATCTTCCCTGGGCCAGCAGCAGTGGTCGTCTGCGCTGGAACCCATCGCATCGAAGTTGGCAGCCAACCGTCCGCTTACGCTTGAGGATGGCCTTGTCCTTTATCACCACCCGGATTTGAATGAAGTGGGTGCTTTGGCCAATGTGGTTCGTCAAGCACGCTTTGATTCCAAGGCGTTTTTCAATTCCAATGTTCACATCAACCAAACCAACATTTGCGTTCTCGCCTGCAGGTTCTGTGCTTTCCGTCGTGGTCCGAAAGCCAAGGACGCCTATGCCATGTCCGTCGATGATTATCTGGCAGATTTGGCGACGTATGCACACGCCGTGGATGAAGTCCATTCCGTCGGGGGCCTCCATCCCGAATGGGGCGTCGAACACTATGAAACGCTCTTCCAGCGCGTCGCAGCCGAACACCCTCACATCTCCATCAAGGCGTTGACAGCTGTTGAAATCAAACACTTGGGCCAACGCTCATCCATCTCGACCAAAGAGGTGCTCAAGCGCCTCAAGGACGCCGGGTTAACGTCCCTCCCAGGCGGCGGGGCCGAAATCCTTGACGATGATGTGCGTGCAGTGATTTGCAACGGGAAGGAAAGTTCAGAAGAATACCTTCGAATCCACCGTGAGGCTCACGAGGTGGGGCTTCCATCCAACTGCACCATGCTGTTTGGTACGATTGAAACCCTTGAACAGCGCCTTCAACACATGATTTCGCTTCGAGAACTCAACCATCAAACCCAGGGCTTCCAATGTTTTGTTCCCTACCCGTTCCTTCCCGATGACACCCGTTTGCCTGAAGCCCAACTTGCCAGTGGATCAGAGGTCCTTCGAACCATTGCTGTTTCCCGCTTGATGCTCAACAACATCCCGCACATCAAAGCCTACAGAATGAACATCGGCGACCATGTTGCAGAACTGGCCTTGCAGTTTGGTGCCGATGACATCGACGGCACCGTTCAGAAAGAATCCATCATGCATCTTGCAGGTTCAACAGCACCGCTGGACCACGACAGAGCCAAATTAGCACGCTTGATTCACGATGCTGGTTGTGAACCGGTCCAACGCAACACGATCTACACCGCGTTCGAGGCCTACACACCACCGCCGGTACAACCGCGCCGTCGCCTGCAGATGGCGTCTGATTGAGGAATGAACATGGCCGCAACATGGACCTCAACGCTCGGTCGTGTGGCCTTCATCAATTGCGATCCACTCTATCACGCACTTCCGAGTCATTGGAATGTATTGGCAGCTCCACCTTCGTGGCTTACGGGCCATGTGCTTCGGAGGGATTGCATTTTGGCGCCCATTCCTGCAGCAGACTATGCAAAACATCAGGATGAACTCGTGTTGCTCCCTGACATTGGCATTGGAAGCCAAGGCGAAGTGGGTAGCGTCTTGTTGTTTGGCGCTGTTCCCATCGAATCCATGAAGACCATTGCGCTGCCAACTGATTCAGCGACGTCCGTAGCATTGCTGAAGCATCTCTTGGCCAAACGAGGTCACGCCATGTCCTATGTGTCAACGGGCCCAGACTACGAATCAATGATGGCGATGGCGGATGGCGCCTTGCTCATCGGCGACCGAGCACTCGAGGCTGCCCGAGAGTTCCCGGAGATGGTCCAAATGGACCTCGGTGAAGCATGGATGGAGGACGAGGGGCTTCCGATGATTTTTGGCGTCTTTGTCGCACGAGCTGATACCCCGCCTGCATTGGTGCGTGAGGCTCATGCCGTCCTTCTTGAGAACCTCATCCGATTCGAGGATGATCACGGGAAGCGAGAACAAGTGATTGAATGGTCCATGGAAAAATCGGGGTTGACCCATGATCGCCTTGATCGGTATTACGGAGAAGTGTTCAACCGTCTCAATCAGCATCATCTCGACGGCCTCTTCAGGTTTCTTTCTCAAGCGTGCGGGATGATTGAAAATCCTCGATTTGCATGGGCGGCCGACGCCGTTGTATGAGATTTCAAACGGATGGTTCTTGAAGGGCACACTGGTGGACAAATCATGGTTGAACTTCCATTGGACGAAGACGGCAACAAAATCGTGCGTATTGGCCACAGTCCGGACCCGGATGACGCGTTCATGTTCCACGCCATGACCACCAATGCCTTCCCGACACCAGGCTACAATTTCGTGCACGAACTCCAAGACATCGAAACACTGAACCACCGCGCCATGAACCAGGATCTGGAAGTTTCAGCCGTCTCCATACACGCTTACCCCGACATCGCCGACCACTATGCGCTCATGAATTGCGGTGCCTCGATGGGCGAAGGCTACGGCCCGATGATTGTGTGCAAGGAAGGCGTTTCTGAAGAAGAAGCCCGAAACAGCGTGATCGCCGTCCCCGGCCTGAAAACCAGTGCCTACCTCGGCTTGCGTCTCGCTTGGGGTGATTGTGAAGTCGCCGTCGTTCCGTTTGATGAAATCATTCCTCGCATTCTCGATGGCACCTACCTCAGCGGCCTCATCATTCACGAAGGTCAACTCACCTATGTTGACCATGACCTCAACGTCCTCATCGACCTTGGCAAATGGTGGAATGCGCGGACAAACAACTGGCCCATGCCACTCGGAGGGAACGTCGTTCGCCGAGATCTTGGCGAGGATGTCATGCAGGACATCACCAAATACACCAAAATGAGCATTGAGTATGCGCTTGCATCACCAGATGAAGCCCTCGAATTCGCCAAGGCCTGGGGCCGTGGAATTGACGATGATACCAACCGTGAATTCGTCGGTATGTACGTCAACGACCGAACCATTGACTACAAGGAAGAAGGACGTGCATCCATCCGCCAATTCATCTCCGAAGGGCAAGCCATTGGACTTATTCGAGAAAATTTTGACACCGACGCCATGCGTTTTATCGGTGAACCCTGAGGCCTGTTCATGAACGCTGAGGGCCGTATCCCCAAAGTGAGCCAATACGGCTCGGTTGATCCTGCCCCACCCTCCCAAGAGACCGTGGTTGCCGATCTCACGGTACGCTTGTGTGACGAATCTTTGCCAATGTTTCAACGAATGCGGGCCGTCTTTGCCTTGAGGAATCAACGGACAGATGCTGCTTGTCTTGCCCTGTGCCAAGGCTTCAGCAGCGAGAGTGCCCTCCTTCGACACGAAATCGCCTACGTGCTCGGTCAAATGCAAAACACCGTGGCGCTCCCAACGCTTATTGAACGACTTGAGGACGGAGAGGAACATGTCATGGTTCGCCATGAAGCAGCCGAGGCGATGGGTGCGATCGGCGACCGTTCCGTGATCCCTTCCCTTGAAAAATTCAGTCAAGACCCTTTGCCTGAGGTGGCTGAATCGTGCATCGTAGCACTCGATCTCCTTGCATGGGTTGACGGCGCAGAATTCCACGACACCGAATGTTAGTGTCCCTCAAGTTCAAAGACCAGACCGCCTACCCAAGAACAGGAAGGAGCCTCATGCCTCACGATCACATTCAATTGGCCCAAGCCCCAAACGGCGAACTTGGTCCACGATGTCACAACTGCGGCATGCGTTTGACGTTCGGCAACGCGATGGTGGTCGACAAGTATTACATGTGCTGGGAGCATTATGTGGAAGCCACCGGTGCAGATACCGCCACCGAAGTCTCCGACGCCGATGAACGATTCTGGATGAAACAGGACTGAAACGGCTTTCTTCATGAACCCTCAACGGTTCGTAGGGTTGAGGCGCGTACATGGCAGCAGGCTGGGCGAGATTTGCGCATCGGTTTGGCCAATACTACCAACACGCCCCGTTGTGGTCTCCACCGCGCATCAAAACCCGCGAGTGGATGTTCATCCCCTTTGGCGGAGCACCACCTCTCCGCCACAAATCGTTCTCAACCGTCGCTCAAGTGCAGTCGTTCCTGTCGCAGCGAGCCATGCATTCCTGCTTCTATTCAACGGCGTATTGGCGCCGCCCTTATGAATTGAAAATGGCTGAAAAACTGTGGCAAGGTGCGGATTTGATCTTCGATTTGGATGGGGACCACCTGCCGGGCGTGACAGACCGTGATTTCCCCGGCATGTTGGCCGTGATTCAAGACCAAGCATGGTCCCTATGGAATGATTTTCTCGAGCCTGAATTTGGATTCAAAGAAGACCACCTCCAAGTCACGTTTTCTGGACACCGTGGTTTTCACTTGCACTACAGAGACCCAGCTCTCTTTCACCTTGATTCGGAAGCCAGAAGGGAATTGGTGTCGCACATCAGAGGCGAGGGCGTTGACGTTCAAGGCGGTCTTGCCCGATATCATGACCAACAGGCAAAGGGTTGGACACAACGTATTCGAGATGGTATGGACGCCATGATTGGCACACTTCGTGAGATCCACCGGGGCTCAGATGGCAGCACCTCCGAACTGCGACGGTTGGAATCAGAACTCCAAGCCATGCAAGATCGAGAAGGGACCACCTCTCAACGTTCTGCTGCGGCCATTCGTCGCCTTGCAGAGCTGATGGACCATGACCAACGTGTTGCCCGATTGAAGGATGGAAAGTTCGAAGTTCTGGGGAACTACCAAGCGCTGTTTTTGAATCTCCTCAAGGCCGATGCTTCGGTCGTTCTGGGTTCTGCTGGCGAAACAGACGAAGTGGTCACCATTGACGTTCGACGACAAATACGATGGCCGACGTCATTGCACGGCAAATCCGGGATGCGTGTAAGTGAATTCCCGCTTAGTCGATTGGACCCCGATGGACACGACCCCTACAACCCGCTCAACGAGGCCTTTGTTTTGGGTCTTGACCAAACAGCTGAGGTGGAATGGATCGTTGACGATGCCATCGCACAGTTTGGCGATCGCCGATTGGAAAGTTCCATCGGCGAACAAATTCAAGTCCATGAATCGGCTGCAACGTTCCTTGTTCTCAAAGGGTGGGCACAGTTGGTTTGAATCGTAGGGCAGGCCTTGGAGAACCGCTCACTTCACGGGACGACGTGCGGTAAGGTTCAAGGGTGGTTTCCCATCCCTTGGGACGAGGTGAGTCCCGTGGGTCTGCGCAGAGGGAAGAAATCCAAGAAGTCGGATGCGTCCCTACCCATGCCCGATTTGCCTCCTCCTGCAGGCCTTCCAGCGCCGCTTCCTTTGCCCGGAACCGCACCGCTCCCGCCCCTTCCAGGGGCTCCTACGCCAGGAGATGCCGCCGTTCCTGCTCCGTTGCCCGCTCCTTTGCCTGCACCAACGCCACAGGCTGCAGCCCCCGCCACCCCAGTCCCTCTTCCTGCACCCGTCAATGATCCTGGAACCACCCTGTCTGGTATTGCCAAGGAAAGCGGCTACAACGAGTTGTGGGCCAAGCGATCAGAGAAACCGTTGCAACAAATTTACGGTCACATCGACCGCATCAGCAACAAAGAAGCAGGATCACTTTTGGATCGCTATGCGGACCGATTCGGGCACTCCCTTGACCGTGAAATCATCGTCATGAGGAAGGCTGCCATGGAAGAAAAGGTGGCTGAAATCCGGGACGCTCCCACTGTTGAACTCATTGGCGATGAGCCTACCGAACCTGTTAGCGAGCTGCAACAAGTCGAAGATGAACTACGAGCACTGAAGCCGCTGTACCAAGAGGCTAAGGCTTTGGGTGACAAAGAAACCCTCGCCGAACTCACGCCAACCCTGCAAGCGCTCATGGCCCGGAGAAAGGCGTTGAAGGGTGGAAGCGGCCCTGCCGCAGAAACGCAAGTCGCTGAGGCGGCAGACGACGATGGTCTGTTTGCTCAGTTTGTTGCGATTGTCGATTCCCTGCTGGGCGACCACCTTCCCGAGTCCATTGTCAATGACTTCATCGCCAGCGAGGATTTCGCCATCTATCAGGAAGTCGCACAATCACCGGACACTGCCGACGAAGAGACGCGCACCGCTTACTATCGCATGGTTGATGACCAACTCGGCAACATGTCTCCCGAGTCCATTTCTGCATTTGTTGAGTCGGACGACTTTGCAATCTACCAAACAATCGGCGAACGCTACAAGGATGAGTGAACAAGATGGGACTATTGGACAAAGCAGCAGCCTCTGGAGGCGATGAATCCAAGCCGAAGGCAAAAGCCGTACCGAAAGCAAAGGCCGTTGCAAAGGCTAAACCTGTTGCAAAGGCCAAGGCAGTTGCTAAACCAGCAAAGGCCGCAAAACCCACCAAGGTCAAGAAAGAACGGGCACCTCGGGCTCGCCCCATGGAACTCTCTGATGAGTACGAACTGGCTTCGAAAATGAACCGAAGAATTTCATCGCTCGTCAATTTCTTCATCAATTTCGGTGTGCTGTTTGCAGCTCTGTTCATTGCAACCTCTGACACCGGTATCGTGACAACCATCCTCTTTGCCGCAAGCGGTGGTATCATCATCATCAACGCCATTTTCATCCCCATGAAATTCAGTCGGAACCTCGGGCAATTCGTTTCGCGCACCAAATTTGTTCGCGGGGACGGTTCCAACCCCTTGTTTTTGCACGGCATTCTCGTGAACACCTCTGGCCTCCTCGCACTGATCGGTCTGATATTGGTTGGCACACAATTCCAAAACCTCTCGGAATCAGACAACACCGGCGCCATCATTTCATTCGCCCTCGGAACCATCTTCATGATTCTCTGGTTCGTTGACCGCTACCTTCGCAGCGGGAGCGCCATGGGTCAAGGACTGTATGACTTAGCGTTCAGAGCTTACCTGGTGAAGTACGTGCCAACTGAGGAAGAGAAGGCCTCAGGCATCTGGGCACGCCTTGAGAACATGGGTAACTTTGGCGACCAGTTGGTGAAGCGCCAAGAAGAACGCAAGGCCAAGAAAGATTCGAAAAAGGCCGACGAAGAGGAAGCAGCCGCTGAAGCGGAGACAACCTCTCAAGAAGACTGAGTTCGACCTGTGAGTCGTTCACATGTTGAATTGGGCACGCCAGCGAAACCATGTCTTACCCGTCCTCGTTGGCTTGATTGGCGCTGCTGTTTCGATGATAGCCATTGTCATCTTTGGATGGTACTTGGGTATCATCACCGGACTGTTGACGGTTTTTTTCCTGTATCTTGAAGTCGTTACTCAATGGTCGTTTCGCGCTCCACCGAAGCGAAAACCCGCGCTCGTGGATGATGCTTGGGAGCGCATGACCATTGATGCCAACGGTTGCGGTGTTGCCTATTATGTTCACAAAGGCCACCCCGGTGCCCCCTTGGCATGGATTTGCCATGGATGGACGGCTGGAGCTATTCGTATGGTTCACCGCGCGTCAACCTTCGTTGAACGAGGATGGCATGTCGTGTTGGCCGACCTCCCAAGTCACGGCGCTTCAGACCCGCTCCCAAAATGGAGTGCTGAGCAGGCGACCACGCTCTTGATGGAGTCCATGAATGAGCTCCATGAGCGGCGACCTGAGATGTTCACCAACGGTGTTTGTTATTATGGCCACAGCATTGGTGCGTTCATTGGCTTGCGGATGAGTAAGCGTCGGGAAGAACTCAGTGAATCCATTCATCCAACATCCTGGATCTTCGAATCACCCATGACCGGATACACAGAAATCCATGACGAAACATGTAACATTCTGAAAATTCCGATGGCATTACGCCCCTGGGTTTTGGCCAAAACATTGCGGCACTTCAACGCCATCAACGGACCGGTGCGCCTCATCACGAAGTTATCAGATGCTGACGTACCTGATTGGGGGCTCCCGACAGAACCCACGTTGATGGTCCAGGCCAACCCTGATGAACGATTGGGAGCCATTCACCATCAGCGGCTCATGAAGGCCATGTCATCGATAGAACAATCGAATCTTTTAACGACGCACCTTCTTGATGATTTGCGCCATTCAGGATCGCATGAATCTCCATCGAGAAAGGCCGTGGTCGATGCTTGGATTGACGAGCGCATCAATCACTCTTCTTCCGTTTGAGCCGCTTGCTCACGT
>CAXRAL010000066.1:0-20332 GCA_964228815.1 Candidatus Poseidoniaceae archaeon | reverse complement strand
ATCAGCAACTGGGACGACGTTGACGACGATAACGACGGTATCATCGATCCCCTCGACATCGATTGGGACTGTGACCTTGACAACGATAACGACCTCCACCAGATCAACGGCGGTCTGTACCGAGACGACGGACCCAACGACGTGGATTCAGACGTTGACGGCGACGGTCTCGAGAACAGCATCGACTGGGACGACGACAATGACGGCATCGCCGACCTGTACGACCCTGACGACGGCAACTGCGGTATCGTGGATTATGACGCCACCGACGCCTTTGGCACGCCGTATTATCCGGTGAACGACGGTGGTAACCTGGACGGTTCCTCCGACAGCCAACTCTACGGCACCAACTCCACCGACCACTGGAACATGGTGTTTGGCCACTACCCCTTCGCTGACGTGGTGCTCAACTACAACGGCTACGACGCCACGACCAACCCCGTCACGCCCGGTGTCGTGCCCGAATTCTACTGGTTCCTCTATGCCCGATGGTCGCCCTACAACGGCGGCAACGACTGGGACATCGACTCGGACGGTGACTCACTCATCAACGGTCTGGACGTTGACCAAGATGCCGACGGTATGCCCGATTGGTGGGACCAAGACGAAGGTAATGACGGTATTCTTGACGTGAACGACATCAAGATGGGCGGTTCCTACAACCTCTCTACGTGCGGTTGGACTGCCGGTAACCTCGCTCAAGGCTTTGTCTGCGGCTACTCCTACGCTCTTGCATACAAGATGCCCCTCAACGGCGTGAATGCTCAGTTTGGCGCCCCCTACTCCACCCGTCCCGATGCAGCCTTCGATCAGGGCGCTACGGCTGGCGGCCCCTCGGGCAACTGGAGCTGTACGCCCGTCCAGGGCATTGGCTGTTGGCACTACGACTTCGGTGGCGACGGTACCATCGACTCCGGTATCACCTACACGCAAATGACCGACAACCGCGACGCTTACATCACTTGGATCGGCCTTGCAACCGGTATTTGGCAGTGGAACAGCGATAACGGCCCTGAGGCTGACTTCCCCGATGAACTCGGTGCTGACCTCCTCAAGAACGATGTCGACGGCGACATTGACGGTGACTTCACCAACTCGACCATTGACCTCGACGACGACTACGACGCCATCTTTGATTGGTTTGACGTTGACGACGACAACGACGGTGTGTGGGACTTCTTCGAAATCGACAGTAACTTCGACCTCGACGACGACACCGGCCAAAACAACGGGAACTTCTTCTCCGGCTTGAACTGCGTTGACAACGACGACGACGGCAACGACGCTGACGCTGACGACGACGGTTTCTATCAAGCGGTGTGGGACCAAGGCATCATGTCCCAAGGTTTGCGAACGCCAAGCCTCTACGACGTTGACAACGACAACGACGGTATCCCCGACGGTGAAGACCCCGATGACGACAACGACGGTCGACTTGACGTTGACCAAGAACAGATCGCTGGTTGTTTCTGGGGTGAAGAGCAATCCACCTTTGACCACGACAACGACGGCATTGTGAACTGGGCCGATGACGACTGGGACGGTGACGGCCTTTCCAACACCGTTGAGTTGCTCACGGACATCACGGCACCGTTTGACCACGACAACGACGGCACCCGAGACGACCTTGATGAGGATGACGATGAAGACGGCATGCACGACGAGGACGAGGTTCTTCTTTGGCCCACTCGCTTTGACCGCAACTCCACCAACCCGTGGGACCACGACGACTTCGGTGATGGCGAAGGCATTGCCAACCCCACCGATTCATCCACCGGGCCCGACGTCATCGACACGGACGACGACAACGACACCCGCACCGACACGGACTTCGACATCGTCGAAGACGCCGATTTGACCTCGGATTGGGACCACGACAACGACGGTATCCTTGACGCCGATGACAAAGCACCCACTTACATCACCCTCAACCTGCCTGACAACCTCTGGCTGGATGCGCAGAGCCCGACCATCTTTGCCGGGCACGTCGACTGGCTGAACCCCATCACCGGTGTGGTTGAGGCGGCGCCACAACTCCCCGTGCAGGTGCACATCGAATGGACGTCCAACAACACCACGGCCATTGAGACCATCGACGTCTTGACCAACGCTGGTGGAAACTTTAGCGTGGGTCAGTTCCTCTACCCTGAGGATTTGACCGTCGGTGACAACACCACCTACCGTGTGTATGCCGAGGTCACGGAGATGTTCATGTTCAACGGTAACGAGTCTCAGTCCTACTTTGTGGGCGCTGAAGCCAACATGACGGTCGATTACTCGGCATGGACCTACTTCCGCAGCGACGAACAACCGTTCTGGCTGGACTTCAAGGCGCACTATTCGGCAGACTGGGACCGTGGCCTCTTCGACAACCGCATCAAGAACTCCCCGATCACCTTCTCCATCTTCGGTGGTCTGTTCGGCAACCTCACGGCGCCCACCAACTTCACCGGCTTGGGCAACAACGGCTACCGGACCGACGCATCCGGTTGGGCTTCGCTGACCTTTGTCCAGGATTTGGGCATCAGCGGCACGTGGAAGCAGGTGCAGTGGAACTCCACCGCCGACAACGGCGTGGGCCAAATCCCCGGTGGCTACGAAGAGATCACCTGGAACGATTTGACCAAGCAACACGACGTGGTCTTGGACAGCAACGGCGACATCGTTCGGTACAATTACACGAACACGAGTTTGCCCGCCGGTGATATTGAGATCATTGCCCGAGTTTCACCTGAACTGGCCACGGAGTGGCCGTTCCCCTACTTGCACGGCGACGAGGCCGAGCCGTTCTCCGTCCGTATCATGCACCGCATGAACGTCGAGGGAACACTCATTCTCGACGGCTTGAGCCCGATTTACTACTACGACTCCACCGTCAACAACGGTGACGGCACCTTCGGCGACTGGTCGACGCTGTTCCACCAGCCCGCCCTCGACGCTGCCGGCGTGAATTACAACGACGTGGCGGCGTTCAAGCCGTACCCCAAGTCGTGGGACGGTACACCCGCAGGCCTGACCGGCCAAGCGGCTGCATTGCGACCGTTCCTTGGTGGCAACGGCACCCACTGGAACATCGCGCTGGTGAACGGCGGTGACAGCAACCTGCCGCCTTGTGGCCCGGTCGACCGCACGGACCCCAACAGTCCGGTTCGCTGTGAAATCGTCCCCGAGATGAACACTGGTGAATCCCTGCAAGTCATTGGAAAGGTCACCAACCGCACCAACGACCCGTGGGACCAAGACCCCATTGCGTTGCAAGTCGACGTTGACAAGAACGGGCAGTTCCTTGGTGCAGGCGAGACCGCTTACACGCAACGCCCGATCATGAAGGACGGCGACGCCACCTTTGACTACAACTGGTCGTGGTACAGTCAATACGGTGCAGGCACCTACGGTCTGCGCGTTGACTTCACCAACTCGGCGTACTACTTCACTGGCAACTCATCTACATTGGCTCCAACGGGTGCGTACATCAACGTCATCGTTGTTGGTACGACGGACTTCTTGACCACCTCGCTCCCCCGCCTCTACCGCAACACCAACACCACCATCCAGGCCAAACTGGTGGACAATTCGCTCCAACCCGTTCGCAACGCCCCGGTGAACTACACCTGGTCGTTTGACGGACGAACGGGCGTGAACTTCACTGACAGCAACGGTTTCTTCGAAATTCCGTTCAACGTCTCAGCTTCCGATGCGCTCGGCAACTTCACGTTGCAATTCGAGTACGCCGGCACGCCCTTGCTCAAGGGTACGGCCGTCTCGCAGTCAGTCTGGGTGGTGTCGAGGACCTACATGCAGGTCATCAGTACCGAGGATAATCTCCGGCGAAACGGCGACAAGTGGGACTTCACAGCCCAACTTTCGGACGACAACAAAACCAGCATCCGTGATTCGGGTGGAACGGCCCTTTCAGGTTCGGAAACCCCGTACGGCGGTTTGGTCGATGTGATTTTCGAAGGTTCGGACTTCCAAGGTACACTGCATCGCCAAGTGGTGGCGACCCTGGCGCCGAACGCCGGTGTCATCTCCTTGCCCGAGGTTGAGCCAGATGGCTCTCACCTGTGTTTCTACGACGGTAATGGCGACAACATTCCTGACCGCGACGTGGATGGCGACGGCTTGGAAGTCGAGGAGACCATCGGCTGTCTCAAGTCGAACATCTCGCCGCTCAACCCGGCCCTGCTCCGTGCAGACCCCGAATCCTTCCTGCCCGATGGTTTCGGACCTGTCAACGTGATTCTGCGGTTCCAGGAGACGCTGCCCAACGAAGGTTGTCAGCCACTCGATGTCAGCTATCTGGGCATCCAGGGCGCATGGGACCCGTGCACATCGATTCCCGGCAACGACCACTTCCGCTTGACCATGACCAACAACGCCAACGGGTTCAACCTCATTGGGCGTACGATCATGACCGTCGACGACCAAATCGTCTACACCAGCGAAGTCGACCCCTTGACGGGTGAAGTTGTTCCCAAGCCGATGATCGTCACTGGCCAACTCAGCGATGAACTTGGTGTGAACCTGACCGACCGCAGCATCCGTGTCAACTACGAGATGGTGAACGGACAATCCGGCCCGGTGGCGTGCCAGTCCGGCACCACCAACGCCGACGGCTTCTTCGCCATCACCTGTCCGCTCTCGGACGTGATGGCCGGCAAGGCCAAGGTCACGGTATCGTACTCCGCTTACGATAACAACGACGCTTACCGCTACGAGAACAAGACGGTGCAAACCGAGTTTGACGTCTTCTCCAACTCCACGTTGCAGATCACCGAAGTCGGACCGTTCAAGTCCAGCGTCGACCAGTACGTGGCACCCAACGGTTCTCGCTACCCTGTGTTGTACCTGAAGGAATCTTTCCACATCGACGCCTTCCTCGCACAGTCCAACGGACAAGCCGTTGGTGGCAAGTGTCTGAACATCTACCTTGACCCCGACGAGAACATTCGTCCGCTCGCCACGGTCCGCACCAGCGACATTGACGGCAGCGTTGAATGGTTCAGTGGCGATCCACTCCAGAACCCAACCCTCCGCGGTGTGGAGACCACCGGTGGAAAACTCGAAGGGTTCCGCACCTTGCGTGTGGCCTTTGAGCCGGACCGAAACATCCCCGGCGGTTGTGATAAGGACAACAGCAACGCCCTCAACGGTTCAGCCATGGACATCGAGATCCTGGTTCGTTCACGTGTGGACCTGCAAGTCAAGCAGACCTGGAGCAACAACGGCGTCGACACCGACACGCTGATCGTTGGTGAAATCGCCCTTCTGCGAGACCGCCTTGACCTGGCCGTGGAGAATGAAGAAGTCATCTTCGCTTACGAGTTCTACGGCGACACCGACGACGACGGCATCGAGGATGCTTGGGTCGTTTCTGACTTGAACAACAAGACCCGGACCAACGAGCAAGGTGTGGCCATGTTTGAGTGGTCCTTCGTCGGCCAGAGTTGCGATGGAACCCCGTGTTCGGGTCAGTGGCGCATTACGGCCTACTACCCAGGCTCGACCTACTTCGCGCCCTCACAGGACAACATCACGCACGAGATCATTTACCAGAAGGCCGACAACCTCGACGCCTCTGGTGGTCTGTTCAGCCCGGGCAACCTCATTGGGTTCGCCATCGTGTTGATGGCCCTGCTCATCGCCGGTGCCATCTACTACCAGCGTGTGCAACAACAGCGCCAGGTACAGGCCTTGCGAGGTATCTTGACCGATGCCATGATGCAACTTCAAGCCAGCAATGAGTACATCGCTGCCATCTTTGACTGCTACAAGAGCCTCGTCAAGCACTTCCGCAAGTACGGCTTCATGAAGAAGGTCTACGAGACAGCTCGTGAGTTCGAAGCAGCGGTTCGCTCGGCGTTCAGCATGGTCCCAGCCGACCAGCTGGATGACTTCCTGTCGATCTTCGAAGAGGCCCGTTATTCCGAGCACACCATCGATGCGACCCACCGAGACCGTGCCATGCAGACCTTGGGCGCCATCACCAACTCGTTGACGATGGCCCTCGGAGAGGAATCCGTGGTCAAGCGAATCGACACGGCCAGCATTTACGACAACCTGACCAAGGCCGGTGAATTCGTCGCCGCTGACGGCTCGGTTCGCCAGGCTGGCATCGTTGAAGGCGAGAACACCGACTTCAAGATTTGAAGCCCCCACCGGCCCTGTTGAGGCACGGTTGAGCGAAAGCAAGGCCCTTTGCCGCCTTAACCTTCAAAGGGTGGCGGCAGGTGTATGGGTTCATGGACGACTGGAAGGCCATCATTGACCAAGCGATGCAAATCGAAACAACCGACACCATTGGCGCACACGGCCTGTACGAGCATGCTGTGCGAGCGGCGCTGGCACAATCTCAGATGCTGCTGGGCGATTTGGAAGCTGCACAGATCATCGAATCTATCTACGGTGCGTTGGTGGCGTATTCCCAAACCGTCATGCTGCGCATGAAAGCAGAGGACCCTGAAGTGGGCGGCCCCGACCACGCCTTCCGAGCAGGACAGGCGTACGGTGTGAGTTGCATTCTCAACCACCTCATTGACCAACTGACGGACGTCGCAGGCATCACCGCCCTGGGCGCCCTCGACGACTTTTCGGACACCTTGCACGAGGAAATCATCGTCCAAGCACGCGCTGCTGGGTTGTCGGTGGAACTCCTTGATGCCAAGGGCGAAATCCTCCTCGAGTGATGCGGAAGAATTGCTTCAAAATCGGGCCCCTCCGGCGCGATGAGAAGCCATGACGCGTCGGTGCCTTCATAACGGGATGGACGGTCGGCAGGTTGCTTCAAAGCATCGAGGGAGTCAAATGAGCAACCCAGAACGTAAGACAAACGCCCAGTTGGTTGATACCATCAACCAGCTGAAAGCCCAGTCTCGCGACACCGGAGCTGCAGTTTGGCGAGATGTGGCCTTGCGCCTCTCAAAGAGTCGCAAGAACTGGGCCCAACCCAACCTCAGCCGTGTGAGCCGCTATGCCCCCGAGGGTGCAACCATCCTCGTTCCTGGCAAGCTGCTCGGCTCTGGTGAGTTGACCAACGGCCATACCATCGCCGCCTACAGCGTCAGCAACGGTGCCCGTGAGAAGATTGAGGCCGCTGGAGGTCGAATCATGACCTACGGCGAGCTGATGAACGAAAACCCAACAGGTACGGGGGTTGTTATCCTTGGCTGATGCCACCACGTACGTGTTTGATGCTGACGGCCTCATCATGGGCCGCTTGGCCTCGGCTTCCGCAGACATTCTGCTGAAGGCTGCTCGCGAAGACCGTGATGACAGGGTCATCATTGTCAACGCCGAGAAGGCCATCATCTCGGGTCGTCCACGAGCCGTGCTCGACACCTACCACAAGAAGTACGAGTTGAACCACGCCCGAAAGGGTCCGTTCTTCCCCCGTATGCCCGACATGATCCTCAAGCGAGCCGTTCGAGGCATGCTGCCCTACCAAAAGAAGAGCAGCGGCCGTCGAGCCCTTCGTAACCTCCGTGATGAGATCGGCTGCCCCAGCCACCTCAGTGGCGACCTGCCCGAGGGCCACCAGCACGGCGATGACAGCAAATTCCGCCGTGATTTGCCTGACCGCTACATCCGCTTGGGTGACGTCAGCGCAGATTTGGGAGCACCTGCTCACCGATGGACGGGAGGTGACCAGTGATGGCACGCAAGAAGAAGTCCGTTGAATCCTCAGGAAAGCGAAAGACCGCTGTTGCCCGCGCCACCGTGAAGGCTGGCAAAGGACGTGTCCGTGTCAACTCCGAACCCATTGAAATTCTGCAGCCGTCCCTGGCTCGCCGCAAGTCGATGGAACCCCTGATCATCGCCGACGCCATGAACCGACTCAGCAAGGTCGACATCGCTGTCACCACCAACGGTGGCGGCATCATGGGTCAAACCGATGCCATTCGCACCGCCATCGCTCGCGGTCTTGTCCACTACAACGGTGGCGCTGAGGGCATTGACGAAGAACTCCGAGACGAGTACCTGCGCTTCGACCGCAGCCTTCTCGTGAACGACCCACGCCGAAAGGAGGCCAAGCACCAACTCGGCCGTGGTGCTCGCCGCAAGAAGCAGAAGTCGTACCGATGAGGTGAAAGCATGATTATTCCAGTACGATGTTTCAGTTGTGGCGGCGTGATCGCCCATAAGTGGGAAGATTTCAAGCAATTGCTGGCGGACGGCAAGACCGACGCTGAAGCCCTCGATGAAGTGGGTCTGAAGCGCTACTGTTGCCGACGCATGTACGTTGGACATCTCGACCTCATCCACGAGGTTGCACCGTTCAGCGCAGCGCGCAACTGAGGAATTCCTCGGGCCCGTGGGTTAGCTTGGCCTATACTTGGCGGCTGGGGGCCGTCAGACCCCGGTTCAAATCCGGGCGGGCCCACCATTTCCTTGGGTGTGTGTACACTTTCTCCGTCGCGTAGCCTCGGGGTTGATATGACGCCACTTCAACGCCACACCATGCGACAAGGGTCCGCTTACGGCTTGGTTTCCCTGCTCCTGCTGGTTTCGGTTCTTCCCATGGCGACGGCCGTTGACAGCACGGTTTCTTTCAACACCACATGGTCAGGTGATGTTGTTCTGACCGGGAACGTCACCGTTGCCAACGGTGCCACGCTCACCGTTTCGCCAGGGACCACCGTCGACGCCAAGTCGTACAGCATTGTGGTGGAGGGCACCATGGTGGTTGACCAAGCCTCCTTTTTCTCATCCGTTGTACCTGAAACTCAAGGCTCGCACGGTCAAGGGCTCTGGTCAGGCCTCGTGGTTGAATCCGGCGGGCAACTCAATTTGACGGACTCTGTGGTTGCCAACGCCTCAGCGAGCGTGTTGGTTCGGGGAACCTTCAACGGCACCGACGTGGTGTTCAACGATGCGTATCGAGGCCTCTCGGTGATGGGCGGCGACGCCGTGGCGACCGGCCTTGATGCCAACCGCATCGATTACGAAGCCGTGTACGTGGAATCTGGCTCTCTGAACCTTACCGACGCCACCGCAACGGAAGTGGCCGTTGGTCTGGCCAATCACGCGCAAGCCAGCGTGGTTGAACTGACGGTATCGGAAGCAGGCGTCGGCGCTCAGTCCTTGGGTGGCGATCTGTACCTGTCCGGTTTTGCTGTCCACAACGCCAGTGTCGGTTTTGCCACGGTGGCTGGGGCTGACACGACGCTTCGTATGTTCAGTGGAACGGGCCTGGCGCTGGCCGTTGACGCCAGCGATACGGACGGCCTCAACCTCTCCGGAGCCATGCTCTCCGGCGAGCGGTTCCTCGTTGGTCAGGGCGTCGCTTCGATGATGGTGCACGACGTTGGCTTTGTTGCCACGTCCGTCGACAGTCGCCCCGCCATGGACGTTCGCTGCGACGGAACGTGTGAACTCCTGGAGAGCGTCATCGACAGCCCAGAAACCGGAATCTCGTGGTCGGGCCCGGGCACGTCCATCATGGACGATGTACGGGTTCACAACGCCACCTACGCCGTTGAGGCCACCGGTTCTGGCCATGCCGATTGGACCAACATCACCGTCAGCGCATCCGACACCGGCCTGTCGGTGCAAACCCCTACCAGTTCGCTGGCCAACGTTGAGGTGCTGATGACCTCGGACGATGCCAGGGGTGTCAATGTCTTGGGTGGCCAGCATTCGTGGTCGACCATCACCGTTGAGAAGCCCTTCGTGTCCGCCGACCGCACGTCCATCGGTTTGAACGCGTGGTACAGCGACCTCGTTCTTGACCACTTCACCGCTCGTAACATGTCCACCGGCATGATGCTGGAGGACAGCACCGTTGAGGCCCAGACGACGGAGGCTAACATCGGTAGTCTGGCAGGCCTTCATCTCGTGGATGCTTCGTTCACCGGAACGAGCTTGACCACCATCGCCCAAGACGAGGGTGTGCTCATGGAAGGAGACTCCACGCTCCACCTTGCTTCGTGGACCGCTCAACTCCACGATACGCCGCTGATGTTGTCGACGGGAAGCACGGCCACCGTTCGATCGTTTTCGCCGGCCAACACGGCCCCAACCTCGGCCGATGCGCTCGGTGATGGAACCCTGTACTACGGCTCGTCTGGCAACCCGACCGTGAGCACGACAGCCTCCTACCGATTGTTGGAAACCGATGTCACCTTCACGGATTTGGCCGGTCAACCCGTCCAAGCTAACGTGTTGGTGCACGGCTTCGAATTGGTGAGCAACAGCAACGGGGCCCTCACGTTGCCGCTGGTGAACAGCGGCTCGGTGGTGGATGTCACGCTTGACGGAGCGGGGACACGCGTGACACTGTACGGTGGTCAAACCGGACAATCGGTACAAGTGCCTGTGATTCCAGACGGCGACTGGACCATTTCATCGGGCCAAGACGTGGTCCTCGGTCCTCGTCCAGACGGCCAACCGCATCAGTTGACGGGTGACCTCACCGTGGCCAACAATGGTGCGTTGACCTTGCTCTCCACCGATGTGATCCTCGCCACCGGCCACAGCATTACGCTCCAAGGCACCGGACAACTGACCGGTGTGGGCGCTTCCATCACTGCCGACACCCTCCAAGCCAGCGGACAAAGCATGCTGACCGGTTCGACAGAAGATTCGCTGACCGTTGAGGCAGACGTGCAATGGGGCTGTTTGAGTCCTCGAGAGGTAGAGAACCTCAACATCGTGGGCTCCCTCGTTGTCCAGCCTGGATGTGAAATCGATGTGATGGGTGGTTCCATTGAAGGGAACGTCCAAGCGATGACCGGCGCGGTGTTCACGAGTTCATCCACCCTTGATGTGTTCGTTCTCGACAAAGGTGCTCCGGTTGAAGGTGCACTGATCTCCATCGAGGGGGCGGTGGCCATGACCGACCAGGAAGGCACATTGACCACCCAAACCGAGGCACGAAGGGTGACCGATTCTGGTGAAACTTGGGGCGGCATCAAAACGGTATCACTTCAGCGTGGGAACTTCTCTGATTTCGTTACTTGGGACACCAACCGTTCACTGGAGCACACGTTCATGGCCTCCACCGTGCCCACCGGCGGGGTATCAGGTTGGCTGGTTCTCGAACGCCAGTGGAGCCCCTACACCCTTGACGGATCTCTTCTCCTGCAGACCGCTTCGACCATGAGTGTCCAGGACGGGGTTTCGCTGCGTGTCTCTGAAGGCGCCAGCATCACGGTGAACGGGCTCTTTGACGCGGGTGAAGCCACGATCTCCTCCACGGGATACGGCGCTCGGTGGGGTGGACTCACGCTCGGCACGTCAACCGCCGCCGTCATTCAACTCTCAGGAACACAACTCATTGAATCAGCCCCAGCCTTGACCGTCTCGGGCTTGGGTTCAGTCGTGGCTGACGATGTGTTCATGGCCCGTTCTGCCAGCGACCCGTTGCTGGTCGTAGAGTCGGGAAGCAATGCTGAATTGGTGGTGCGCAACAGCCACTTGCAAAACGGAAGCGGATGCGCCCACCTTTACCCCTCCAGTGGCCTTGTCACCTTCGCCAACGTGTCGTTCGCTGACTGTGAGGAACAGGCGATTTGGGCCCAACAAGTCCCGTTGAACCTCAACAGCTTGACGTTTGAAGAGGGCAGCGAATCCGGTCTGGAACTCACCGGGGTTTCGGGGTCCGTCAATGGCGTTGATGCAACCCACTTCAACGGACAAGGGGCCATTGTCTCCCTCAATAACCTCGCTCCAGGATTCGTCTTGAGCGACGTTGAGGGGCACGTCACCGGCGAAGGCGGCATCATCGGTGAAGGCAACGAGGACCTCATCCTTGAGCGCATTCAGTTGACCGGTGCCCCGGGCATCGATGTCGACCGCACCTCGGGTGTGTTCTCTGACCTGACACTTCAGGGGGAGGGCTCGGGCACGGCCTTTGTTTCCCACCACGGTCGATCATCGGACAGTTTGGTGGTGGAAGGCCTTGACATCTCAGGATACAGCGTGGGGGTTTCGCTTCACTCCGACCCCGGTGAAATCAGCGCTCCACTCATCTTGCGCGAGGCCAACATCCTCGTCTCGAGCGCTCTGGCCACCGAATACTTCCCTGTTCGACTGGAGAACAGCGACCTCGTCGGTAGCGTGGACGTGGCCCACACCACCGTTCACACGGTTGACGGTTCCGCAGGGACGCTGATGGTTGGTGAAGGCGGCGAGTATGCGGCCTTCCGAACCGTTGTGTTGGACGCTCGCCGGGGCGGTATACCGGTTCCTGCATCGTTTACGGTGAGTTATGGAAACGAGAACCTTGACCCACTTACGGTGATGGGCACCACGGTTGATGTTGAATTGCTCTTGCGGACCGTGTCTGAGAGCAGCGAAGCGATAGCGGGTGAATGGTCGGTTCAGGCCAGCGTGGTTGGCTCACCGCTTGCCACCCTCTCGGTCGACAGCCCAGCAACAGCCCCTTCCATCCTCGTGGTGAACGTGCTCATCAATCAGGCGCCCGAAATTCAGCTGCTGGAACCGTATGCAGGCCAGCGCGTGATGGAGGGTGATTTCATCCGCGCCTCAGCCTCCTACAGCGATGACATGGACAGCGTGGACACCCTCGTTCTGTCGTGGCGCGTCTACGACCTGCAAGGCAACGACGTCCTCCAAGCCGGCAACGAACCCGTGTACAACATCACGGATCTTCCGGCCGGCTACTACATCGTTGAGGTCAAAGTTGTCGACACGTTTGGTGAAGCGGCCACGGCCTCCATGGATTTCGAATACACATTGCTCGACACCGACAACGACTGGTCGGCCTCGTGTTCATCCACGACGTGGTTTGATGCGAACACCGGAAAATCCTGCGGCCCGAACATCTACGATGAGGACGACGACAACGACGGGTTCAGCGATGCGAAGGATGCCTTCCCGCTCGACCCCTGCGCCCAACTCGACACCGACGGTGATACGCAACCCGACGTGCTGGATTGCCCTGAAGGCTACACCAGTTGGTTGACCGAAGACATGGACGACGACGGTGATGGAACGCCCGATGTGCTGGAAGGGGTCGAAACATCTGACGCTGATGTGAACCTCAACGCCTTGCTGCTGGTCGCCGCCATCTTCGTGGTGGTGTTCCTTCTCTTCCTTGCTCGGCTGCGACGAGGCGGTCCTGGCGACTTAACCTCTCTTAACCAGCGACATTTGTGAGGGGAGAACATGGTGGACCTGCCTTCGGCTGAGCACGTGGCCTTTGTGGCGGTGTGCGTGCTGGCAGGCATCGTTGCGTGGGACGCCTACTGGCTCACCAAGCAACGGCGAGACGTCCCAGAACTCGGCCAACTGCCGGGCGGGGGTTTTGCGTGGTCGAGCGAAGGCGTTCACGAGATGATTCGCCAATGGGGTAACCTCGGGTCGATGGCCGCCATGATGGTTCTTCCATGGGCGTTGCTTGAGGCCAGTGATACACCGGTCATCTACGCCGTTCTTTGGGACGTGTTTCTCGGCCTGCACCTCATTTCACTGCTGGTTCCAAAACGCTACGCCATCACGTCCACGCATCTGTTTGCTGACGGACAGCGCTACCCGTGGGAGCGTCTTCACCTGGCCAAGCGTCAACCAAAACGCCGCATCATGCTTCTACGCAACGGATGGGGGCCGTTCGGGCCGCTTCCACTCGGTGGCGACCCGCAGTCGCTCGGTGTGGCCCGTGAATACATCAAGGCCATGGAGCAGGCACGCCAACCGCTCCTGTCGGCGAAGGAAGCCGAATGAACGGCAGCCTCTTGAGCCACCGCAACGACCCAGTGGCATGGAGTGGACGCAAAGCGGCGATGATGTGTTCGTGAGGCTCGATCCCGGTGAGGAAATTCACGCATCGCTTCAATCGCTGGCCGACACGATTGGCTTTGACGCCGCCGCCATCACCAGCGGCATCGGTCGAACCAGAAACAGCGTCTACGGCTACATGGACGACGACCACGTTTATCACCGTGTGACACTGGAAGGCGGGACTGAACTTGTCACGCTGCAAGGCAACCTCGCTCGTCGAGAAAACGGCGACGCCTTTACCCATCTTCACGCCACCTTCTCCGATGATGATTTGAAGCCCCACGCAGGTCACATGTTCTCCGCCGACGTCCATGTGGTGGCCGAGATTCATCTTCGCATTCTGAGCCAGGCTGTAATGACGCGATGTCCGCTTGAGAACAGTGAATTCGTGGCCCTTTCCTTCAAGTGACGGGCCCCAAAGCGATGCTTCATAGCCTGTCGTGGTCCTGTTTCCGTTATGGGCGAGGAGGCTTCATCCACCGATGCCCGAGAGGCTCGTATCGCCTTCCTCGCTGAGCAAATCGCTTACCATTCTAACCTGTACTACAACCTCGCACAGCCCGAGTTGAGCGACACGGAATTCGACCGCCTATGGGACGAACTCAAGCAACTCGACCCCGAGCATCCACAACTCAGCCGTGTTGGCGCTGACATCGCTCCTGGCAGCGTGAAGGTGGACCATCTCTTTCCCATGCGCAGCCTCGACAAGGCCACCACCACTGAAGAACTGAACCACTTCGTCAACGTCACCACCTCCGGTGCCCTGCAGTTCCTTTCCCAACCCAAACTGGACGGGTCCGCTCTTTCGCTGGAATATCGCATGGGCCGTTTGGTGCGAGCCGCCACTCGGGGGAGTGGCGAGCGCGGCGAAGATGTCACGCGAAATGCCCGAAAGATCGCCAACGTGCCCCATACGCTCCCGCTCCCCGTTGATGTTCACGTACGAGGTGAAGTGGTGATGCCCCTGTCGGTGTTTGACGCCAAGTACCGTGAAACGTCGCCCAACCCGCGCAACTTGGCGGCGGGCGCACTCCGACAGAAGCATGCTGACGGCAAAGCCGACGCTACTGATTTGGTGTTTCAGGCCTACGATGCCAAGCTTCCAACCGGCGAACACCGCCACCCAGACAGCGCAACAGTTCCCGACATGGCCAACGACACGGACATGCTGGTATGGCTGGAAGACACGCTCGGCATTGTCCCCGCACCGTGGGAAATCCACGCGGCGGCCACGCCGTCCGAAACGGCCGCCCTGCTCGATGGGGCCACGGTCGGCTGGACGGGGAAGCGCAGCGGGTACGCTTACGAAATCGACGGCGTGGTGTTCAAGCTCGACAACCTCGAACAACGAGAGCGCCTTGGCATGACGGCCCATCACCCACGTTGGGCACTGGCATGGAAATTTCCGCCCGAGGAAGCCTTCTCGGTGTTGCTGGACGTTGAATGGCAGACCGGACGAACAGGGAACATCACGCCGGTGGCTCGCATCGCACCGCAACGCGTGGGCGGCGTAACCGTTGAGAACACCACGCTCCACAACGTGGGCGAAGTGGAACGCCTCGACATCAGCATCGGCGACAAGGTCCTCATCGTTCGCCGAGGCGACGTGATTCCCAAGATCGAACAAGCGCTCGGGCCGGCCACGGCCAACGATTTGGCCGACCGATTCCATGCCGACGGTGAAGCGTTTACTGGTACGTTGCCCGACCACCAACCGATTCCAACACCGACGGCTTGCCCTGCTTGCGAGGGGCAGGTGGAACTTGAAGGCGCCTTCCTCAAGTGCGTCAACCTGTTTTGTGAGGCTCGAACGAGCCGTGCCGTTCTCTATTGGTGCCGTGCCCTGGAGTTGGACGGCGTGGGAGAGAAACTCGTTGACCAACTGCTCGATGCCAACCTCATCTCGTCATGCGCCGACCTCTATCGCTTGACCATGGACGACCTGCTTGGCTTGGAGCGCATGGGCGAGAAATCCGCCACCAATGTCCTGAGTGAAGTGGACAAGGCTCGTACCATGGGCCTCGGGAAGTTCCTGCATGCGCTTGGCTTGCCCGGCATTGGGCCCGAACTTGCGGCTTCCATGGCGTCCGCCATCGGTGATGCACCTGCGCTCCTCACCTGGCTTGACAGGGCCCATGCCACGACCGAAGACGAAGCCTACGGCCCAATCCATGACGACCTCGGCAAGCCGCATGCTCACAACGAGGCCCTTCGCCAAGTGCTCGACCTTGACGGCGTGGGTGAAATCGTGGCGCTTCAATTCCGGGACGGACTTCAGGTTCGACGTTCGCTGGTCGAGGATCTCATCGGATTGTTGACGATCGAGACGGAGGTCGTCAAGACGGCCGAGGGCCCCTTCGTCGGCATGACCTTCTGTGTCACGGGCACGCTGTCCGCTCCTCGCAAGGAGATTCAGCAACGCATTACCGACGCCGGTGGCAAGATCGTTGGCAGCGTCTCGGCCAAACTCAACGTGCTGGTCGCTGGTGAAAAGGCAGGCTCCAAACTCACGAAAGCCACCAACCTTGGCGTTGATGTTTGGTCGGAGGACGATTTGAATGGACGACTTGAGGGGTCGGGCAGCGCAGTGAATAACGATGCTGGAGAAGTGAAAGACGACGAACCCGTCACCGGCGAACCTGAACCAAAGCGTTCCGGGCAATTTTCCCTCTCGGATTTTTCCTGACCGAGGCTCAGCCGTACAACATGGCGTTGGACGAGGGGCTGGGCTTCGATGCCCCACCGGCCGATTCCATCAGCGCTTGGAGTTGGGCTTCGAGCATTTCTGCTTCCGCCAGCAACGGCTCTTGAGGCAAGTCAATGGCGGGCAAGAGCGTGTTCAACCTCTCGATGAGGGCCGCAGCAGCACGAGCGTCCGGGAAACGGGGGTCGGCTTCCACCATGATGGACATGGTGCCGAGCCCACGCCGGGTGGCTTCGCTGAGAATGCCAGCGTTCATGCCACGGATGACACCGGTCTCAAGCAGAGGGATGTCCATCTCTTTGAGCATGGCACGAACCGTTTCGTTGCAGCCGATGCCGACCACGTCAATCTCTTCGGTGTCTTCGTATTCCACGACGGGGTCAACACCGTCCATGCCGCTTTTCATGCCGGCCTTGGCAAAGGCGTCCACGACAACGCCAGCGAGCACCTGATGTTCCTTGGACCACTCAAAGAGGGCCCAGACGATTTTGTGGACAAGGGATTCTGGCACGACCATCTCGCTCATCAGCAGAATGACCTGATCGCACCCTTCGATGCTGCACTTGGGTTTGCCTGCATAGGCTCGGATGGGAGGCAACGGAACGCCCTGGTTGATCATGGCAAGGGCGGGGAGTCGGTCGTCGACCAGACCACCCACGAATTCCAGATCCAAGTGGTCGATGAGGTAGTGCGCCACGATGCTGGAGACCATGCCGACGCTCGGGAAGCAGGCGATGACCATCGCATTCTCGTGTTCAATGGTGGTGTTGATTCGGAGACTCGGGGTATCCATGCACGACGGTGGGGCCGCGTGCCCTTCAACACTTTCCCCGTTCTGACACCAAACCTTCATGATGAACACCGCTCACCTTTCTCCTATGGAGCAAAGTAACCCTCAACCCCGAAGGGCACACCAACTTTCTCCATCGGCATGGAATCGGTACGAGACCTGCCCCCGCATGTACTGGTTGAGCCGCCAGCGGCTCCCTCGCAAGGCAGGCATGGCTGCTTCCCTCGGGACCGCCGTCCACGCTTCCATCGAAGATTTGCTCAACATGGACCTTGAGGGTCGAGACGGTAGCGAAACCAGTTGGCTACCGCTCACGGCTGAGGGCTTTCTGAAAACGCGATGGGACGAAGAGAAGGAGGTCTTCATGGCAACGCCACGGCGCCCGGACTGGAAGGACGCGAAATGGAGCGAGGCAAAGAAGCAACAAAAGGGGGGCATCGTGCTCTTGCTCGACCACATCGGTGCGAAGCACTTAGGACACGAGCAAGTAACTGTGGCCCTGTGGCGCCATTTGCAATCGTTGACCATCGCCGTTGAGGGGGAACTTGTGACCAGCGACAGTCGATTGATGGGGCGGCTGGACTTGCTGTTTGCCGACGTGGACGAAGAAGGCCAGTTGGAAGGCTGGCTCGTGGCCGACTTGAAAACCGGAAACGCACCCACGGAGGCCCTCAAACCCGAGGTCAACCGTCAACTCCGAATGTATCGCGACATTCTCCTTGCGAACAATCCGGCCGCACCGCCCGTTCGCACCGAAGGCTGGTACACGAAAACCGCCACCAAATGGGCTGCTGAGGGCGAGAGCGTGCTCGAACAAGCCTATGCGGCATGGGAAGCCACGCAGCCAACGACGATGCCGATGGACCCAACGCCGGGTCCCAACAGCTGCGGAGGGTTCTGCGACTGGAAGGCGTGGTGTCCTCACTGGTGGACATGGCGGCAATCATCGGGCACCCTTCACCAGGGCGATTTCTGTGACGCCGTTGTTCTCATGCATCGCTACGAGACCGCGTCGGGCGCCGCCGTGCTGGAGTTGTGCGAACCGCTCGACGAGTCCGGTCGCGCCATTCCCACCGGCCAGCAAGTTTCAGCTCGCTTTGATGGACGTGGAAAAGAGGTGCTCGAGGCCCTTCGAGACAGCGGTCATCAGGGCCCGATGTTCCTTGGCTCGATCATGACGGGGCGCGGTACATGGCGCATTGGCCCGTGGTGCGATGTGCTACCGTGGGCGCCCATGCCCGACGGTGTACCGTACGAGCGCGAGGAATCATGAGCCAAGGTGGGCTTTGATGCGCTCTTGTGTTTCGGGGCAATCGATGCCTTTTGGGGACAACAACCAACCGATGTAGGAAGGGTCGTTGGCTTGCACTTCCCGCAGGTAGCGTCCACGGTGGCGGCCAAAAGCGAGCACGAGTTCTTCACCGTCTTCCCTGACTTTGCCCATGCTGTCAACGGGCGGAAGATCATCCAAGCCCCGACCCAATTCTGATGCGTCTTTGGCGCTGTCGCCAGTGACGATCCACCGCTCAAGCTCAGGGATGGATTTTCTAAACGCACCAGCATGCTCTACACTCAATCGCCAAAACAGCAACATGGTTGCAGCCGCATCCGCTGCTGCCGTGTGCGCCGCTTCGAGACGAATCCCGTGTCGCTGACACAGCGCACCGAGGTTGTGAGGCCGAGGCAATCGAAGCCTTCGGACCAACTCCAACGTGTCCATGATGGCTTTGGGCTGGGGGGCGAGTCGACCCATGCGAAGGAATTCGGTCTTGAGCATGGCGTAATCGAACTTGCGAACATTGTGGCCCACCAAGATGGCGCCGTCGATCAGTTCAGCCAATTCATCGGCGACCTCGGAAAGCGGTGGCTTGTCACGCACGTCTTCGTTGTAGATGCCGTGAATGTTGCTGGCCTCGTATGGGATACGAACGGGGGGCTTGACCAATTGTTCCACGTTCACGGGGGTGCCGTCGCTGAGGGTGCCGATGAGGGCGTACTGGACGATGCGATCGTTGTTGGTTGACACGCCAGTGGTTTCCAAATCGAACGCCAGGATCTTCTCCCCTTGGAAAAGGTCCTGTGCCATGAACGCCAATCGCAGGGTGCCCCCTTTGAACATCACTCTCAAACGGCATGACCCCTTCCCACCACCATGGGATGGCGAGAGTGGTTCACCTCATCCTCCGACAAGCTCCACTCGGAGCAAGAGGAACGAGAGGAGGTGGCGCCGAGTCAAGACGCAGAAGCCTTCGCAGCCCTCCAGGATGTGAAAACAGCAGAAGCCCTTTCTCTGTTTGATGAAGAAGAGGAACAACCCACTCCTTCAACTGCTCTGGAGGCACCGTATGACGCCAGCGATGCGAGGGTGGACGATTTACTGACCGAGGCCGAGGAGAGTTTTACCCATCGCGACGAAGTGTCCATCGCGGATGTGAGCGAACTCGAGGACCCTTACTTGACCGCCACCATCGAGGGCGATGTGCCCGAAACCGTTGTTTTTGATGACGACGAAAATCCGCCCGCTGTTTAATCCACGCTCCCGAACCATTAGAAAGGACAAGCGTCGGGTTTTCTCTATGGTGGGCCTGCATTCCGAGCGAGCGTTGGCGTTGGTCATGGTCCACGTGATGCTTCTTGGAATGGTGGCGGGTTGCATTGGTGCGCTTGACACCACCGTTGACCCGCGTGCAACGCTGGAGGCCTACCCAACACTCATTCAGGAGGGTGAGATGGTCACGCTGGATGCACGCGAATCTTCACCTGTTGAAGGTGTGATCACCAAATACGAATAGGATTTCGGCAATGGAACCACCGCTGAAACCGTGATTGGCTTCACCTCCCACACGTACCTTGCTTACGGCCAATACACCGTCCGCATCACCGTCACCAACGACCAAGGCGGAACCGACGACGCCCTCGCTACCATCGTGGTCAACGGGGCACCGGTGGTCAACATTTCCATGCCGGCGACGGTGCGAGCGGGGGATGCAGCCCTTTTGGATGCTTCAAATTCATACGACCCGGAGGGTAACCCGTTGACGTTTGCTTGGGATCTGAACACCCTTGTGGACAGCGATGGCGACGGAGATTCAAGCAAC
>CAXRAL010000065.1:0-3967 GCA_964228815.1 Candidatus Poseidoniaceae archaeon | reverse complement strand
GCTCCTCCCAGCCTGGCGGGTGGAAGGTGTGCGCTCCCGACGCTTCCCAGGCCGCCATGCTCGCTTCACCGAGGTCGGCCTGCAGCAGGTCAAGATAGCCAAAGGCCGGAGCGAGGAGCACCACACGAAGGTCAAGACCGGGCCGCTGCGCCGCGGCATTGGCGGTGGCGAGACCGCCGAAGGACGACCCGATCAGCACGTCGAAGGGCCCCATCTCGTCAATGGCCTCGAGCACGACGCGCGTTTGGCTCGCCTGATCCCAGCCGTGCTTGCGCATGTCGAGCGCGTGCACCTCCCAACCGTGCGAACGCAGCCATTCTGCCTTGCCGCTGTCGGGGCTGCTCCACAGGCCGTGAGCGAAGGTGGCGCGCATGAAAAGAAGAGGGGGCGACCTGTTTTGAGGATGGCAGTCGACGGAAGGAACGATGATATAGAGTACTATATTCATAGGGCCATGAAAACGGCTCAACACGACGTGCTGCCAACCAGCGACGTCTTACCCATTGAGTACCGAAAGCTCCAGGTGACCGGGGGCTCGACGTTCATCGTATCCTTGCCGAAGCCTTGGATCCGTGACCATGGACTCGAACGAGGCACGGTGGTCGGTGTGCAATCCCTCCCTACGGGCGAACTGCGGATCACGCCCACGGAAATCAAACCTGTGCGCAGATCTGCCGTGGTCGATTTGGACCATCTTCCAGGCCACGCCTTGTACGACTTCCTCATCGGTTTGTACGTTTCAGGAGCGGACGCGATTTCTGTCAGGAAGCGAAAGGGCATGGAACCTCAGGAGCGGCGAATCATTCGGTCCTTCCTCCGAGACACGCGTGGCATGGAGGTCGGCGAAGACAGCGAGGACGGAATGAACATCCTCTCCCTGCTGAAACCAAGTGAGCTCTCGCTTCAAGTGTCGCTGAACCGCATGTATCTCCTGGTGACGTCCATCGTGGAAGATGCTGCGACCTACCTCAACGACGGTGTCGAGGAGCCCCTTGACGACCTTGAAGAGCGAGAGCGGCAAATCGATGCCCGTCGCTTGCTCATCGACCGACAAGTGGCCATGGCCTTGGAATCTCCGAACATCGAACGCACCCTTGGCGTCACGCGCCTTCAAGCCGTGGAACACCTCGCCATGGCGAGGGCGCTCGAGCGCATGGGTGACCACGCGAGATCCTTTGCCAACATCGTGCTCAACCATCGAGAAGGACTCAATCCTGCGTTGGTTTCCGAACCCCGTCGGCATTTGGACGTCTGGCTTGGTTCCCTCCGGACGGTCATCAGGAACATCTACGTCAAGGACGTCAATCACGTCATCGACGCAAAGCGGGAGCTTGAGCAGTCGATTGAGGCCTTAGAAGAATTTGAAGAAGGCATCATGGAGCACGGCAAAGGCGACCAGAACAACAGGGTCATCCTGTTTCGGTTTACGGAAAAGATACGCCGCCTCTGTGCCTACACCATCGACCTCTCAGAGACCCAGATCAACATGGTGATGGGCGCGTTGGTCGGCATCGACGTTTCTCGCTCCGAAACATTATGAGCCCCCAAAACCAATAGTCTATATAGTCTATATTGGTTTAGAAGGAATACCCATTCCTACTCCGGAGAATATGGAGCCTGCCACCACCCTGCTGCTGATTGTCGCCCTCGCGGTCTGCGCCTACATGGCCTGGAACATCGGTGCGAACGACGTGGCGAACGCCATGGGAACCAGCGTCGGTTCACGAGCGCTGACCCTGAAGCAAGCGGTCATCATCGCGGCCGTGTTTGAGTTCGCAGGCGCGTTCTTTGCCGGCGACGCGGTGACGGAAACCGTCCGAAAAGGCATCTTGACGGTCAATTTCGAACTCGAGATGTCCGATCCGGAGAAGTTCTACGATTTGTCGCAGTCCCTTGCCCTCGGTTTCGTGGCTGCCATGATGGCTGCCGCGGTCTGGTTGACGGTAGCCACGCGCATGGGTTTGCCCGTCTCGACCACCCACTCCATCATTGGCGGCATCATCGGCGTTGGCCTCATTCTCGAGGTGCAATTCGGGGAGGACCTCATCGATTGGAGCGTTGTTCGTAAGGTGGTGATGTCGTGGGTGGCTTCACCGTTGATCGGCGGCATCATCGCCTTCCTGTCCTTTGCCGTCGTCAGAGCGACGATTTTGGACGCGGAGAATCCAACACAACGTGCGAAAACACTCGCCCCTCTCCTGGCACTGCCCACCTTCTTCGTGTTGGGCCTCGCCCTCCTCTTCAAGGCCCTCAAGGGCTTCTTCGGGCGCTTGGAAAGCAGCGGCATCATCGCCGACAAGTACGCATGGTTGCCGGTGAAGGAAAATGGGAGTTTCAATCCCTTTGCCGAAAACGCATGGTTCCCCATCAACGCCCTTCTCTTCGCCCTGGCCGTGGGCGTCATCGCCTCGATCACCCTTCGCCTCGTCCTGCAGCGGGTCGACCTTGAGTCTGAAACCAGGGGATTCAAGGGCGTTGAGCGGATTTTCGTTTGGTTGCAAATCATCACTGCAGCGTACGTGGCCTTTGCCCACGGTGCCAACGACCGTTCCAACGCCATCGGCCCGATGGCGGCGGTGTACCAGGTGTTGTCCAGCGAAACGGGCATGCTTGCGCAAAAGGCCGACATCCCGCTCTGGCTCATCCTCATCGGCAGCGCCGGCATCGCCATCGGTGTCGTGACGTGGGGATGGCGCGTGATGGAGACCATTGGCAGCAAAATCACCGACATCACGCCAACCCGTGGATTCGCGGCTGAATTTGGTGCTGCTACAACCATCTTGGCCTTCTCCATGCCCTTCCTTGCCGTCCCCGTTTCGACCACTCACACCCTCGTGGGTGCCGTGGTGGGCGTTGGCCTCGCAGGCGGTGCAAAGGCGGTGGACTTCCGCGTCTTTGGGAAGATCGCGGCTTCATGGGTCGCCTCCCTGCCTGCTGCAGCCTTCGGATCGGTGGTCCTGCTGGTGCTGTCTGGAGGCGATTTCCTCACCATGGTCGTGCTCGTCACGCTGGCCTTTGTCGGTGTTGCCACGGTCATGTGGCGGACCAAGGACAACGAAATTCACGTCGAGGAAGCGCTCGCGGACATCGGTGGGGACGGCGCCGCCGTGACACCCTTGGAAATCTTCCGCGAGCACGCCACGGCCGTGACCACGACCGTGGACCGCATGCTCGAAGCCGTTGACCTCGCCATCGAGGGTGATGAGAAGCTCGACGAGGCCGTCAAGGCGACCAGCGAAGCAGAACACAAGGCCGACCAACTCAAGGCCACGTTGCGTGAAGCGCTTTCGACGCCCAGCGTCCGCCTCATTGCGAGCACCGAAGAGAAGCTCCACATGATCACGCGCCAGGACCGCATCGCAGACTACGCCGAAAACGTGGCTGAACAGTTGTCCTTCCGGTCGTTGTTCGACGACGAGACAGCAAAGGAGAACCTGCAGGAGATGGCCCAAGCGGTCCGTGCCTGTGTCGGCGCCTACGAAGATACCGTGCGTGCCTTGCGCGACTACGGGCTGTCTGGCGAGACCAGGAAGGGAGCCAACGACGTTCGCGAACTGATTCGAAAGGTCAACCTCCTCGAGCACGAAGCGGATTTGATCGAAGCCAAGGCAGCGGCCCATGTGTTCAGCGAAGGCGGCGGCGACCCGCTCGCCGCGGTGCACATGTACCGTGTGTTGCAGCGGATGGACGACGTGGCCAACGCCTGTGAAAAGGCGGCCAACGCCTTCCTGCCGCTCGTCAACCGTTGAGCCGACCGATTGAAGAAGTCGGGCACGGCCCTCGGTCCGCCCGAGTCCGCCCCGACCGGCCATGCCGACCGTGGGCTTGGCACTCAGGGAGGCGAAGGCCATGGGCATGGATCCGGCACTGAAAGCAACCTTGCAGAAGCAACGCTACCACATCGTCGGCGAGCACGGCGGCGTGAAGACCTGCCACTGGACCAAGGAGTCCCTTCTTCGCGACCGCG
>CAXRAL010000064.1:0-5169 GCA_964228815.1 Candidatus Poseidoniaceae archaeon | reverse complement strand
TGCGCGAGACCTACTAAGGCGCGTCGACCGTCATCGGTTCCTTCATGGCACCCCTCCTCGTGGACGCGTCATGCACCCGCCCAACGTTGCCGTGGAGCGACTCCTCTACGGCACCGGCGTTGGCCTTCTGTTAGGAGCAGGTTTTGGACTGCAATCCGGACGTTCGTGGGGCGCCCAACCGCCTGCCTTGGAACTCTTCCTCGCTGCCGCTGTGGTCTGCTTCATCGTTGGATGGACACTTGGAAACGGGACGGGCCCGCTGGCCAAATGGTTCTCTCACGAAACCGAGGAAGCGATGGCGAAACGAGTTCGCGCTGACATCGAAGAAGTGCATCGCTCCGAAGACGTGACCGCCAAATGGGCCGCCATGGAAGCCAAGGTGCTGAGTCGCGACCTCGGCGAAGAAGAGTGACGCCCGCATCGTAGGGTTGATGTGCGTTCGTCACTTCGTTTGGAGCAGAGGCGAGACCATGAGCGATGTCCCCGAAGGATTGTACTACACCAAAGAGCACGAATGGATGCGAGTTGAAGGCGACACCGTCACCATTGGCATCACCGACCACGCTCAAGACATGCTTACCGACATCGTCTACATCGAACTCCCTGAAGAAGGGGACACGGTGGGCGACATGGGCGAGTTTGCCGTCGTTGAATCCGTCAAATCTGCTTCTCCCATTTTCGCACCCTTGGCCGGCACCATCACGGCCGTCAACATGGATCTCGAAGATGCGCCTGACCTCATGAACACCTCGCCCTACGGCGACGGGTGGATCGTCAAGATGACCCTTGACAACCCCGATGCGGTAGCTGACCTCATGGACGCCGCAGCCTACAAGGCCGAAATCGGTGAGTGAATTCATTGGCGGACCAACCGGCCCTGACGCTCTACGTTGACGGGTCGTGCTTGGGCAACCAAAACGTCGACGCTTCAACGCCAGCGGCGTGGGGCTTGGTTGTGGTCCTCGGCGATTCGGGCCTGGGTAAAGGCTCGGGCGAACTCCATCACGAAGAAGCAGGGCCGGTCATCACCGATCCCCATCAGGAGGGGTTCATCGGTGCCGAAGTGGGCTCCAACAACACGGCCGAGCTCAGTGGGTTTGCAGCAGCGTTGCGCTGGCTGCTCATTGAAGGCGGTGAAGATGCCGCTGTCATCCGTGCAGATTCCACCTACGCCGGGAACCTTGCCAGCGGGGTGTGGAAAGCCAAAGCCAACCGGGAGTTGGTCGCCCACGTGCAGGCGCTGTGGGATGAGGTGGCAGCCCTTCGAGAACTCTCGTGGTCGCACGTGAAAGCGCATCGAGGCCACCGATGGAACGAACGTGCGGATCACCTCGCTGCACGGCACGCCGCCGGAGAACTTCCCGAACCGTTGACCTTTTGGAAACCGGGTCAGCGCTGAAGTCGCTGGTTCAACCATGCTTCGAAGGATTCACGCACGTCTTCTCGTCGAAGGGCGTGGTCCACCTGGGCTTGCAACCACAACATTGGTGCACCCGAATCGTACCACTGCGTGTCGTCGAGAACCACACCGTGAAGGCTTCCAGCCCGCATCCAGTGCTCGTGGAGAGCGATGCTCTGAAGGTCGCCGTGGGCCTCGTAGGTGTAGGTCTTGAGCAGGTTTTGGGTTTCCGAAGGGAACACGTATCGGCCGCACATGGCCAATCGGCTGGGTGCGTCTTCGGGTGCCGGCTTTTCCACCACCTCGACGATGCGGCCGTCGTTCACGGCGACGATGCCGTAGTTCGACACCGCCGCAGCCTCAACTTCCATCAAGCCCACCGTGGCCTCACCGGTGGCCGCGAAAGCCTCGACGAGTCGCTTTGAAGCGTGACTCGCTGCGTAGTGCTCCACCGAAGTGTGGGTGTCCATGAGCAGGTTGTCGCCCAGCATGACGAGCATGGGGCCGGAGACGGCGTCCAGCGCGGCTTCCAAGGCATTGCCAACCCCTTTGGGCTCGTGTTGAAGATGGGTGAAGACCTCAAGACCTTCCGTGGCATGAAAGAGCGTCGAGTCAAGGTGGCTGCGATGGGCGTGAAGGGTGCCACGGTCCTCCAGAAGCGCATCGAAGGATTTGCTCGGTGAGGTCACCACGTGAAGGCGCTCAACGCCGGCCGCCTTGGCTTCCAAGATGAGGTGGGTCAGCAACGGAACGTCGAGGAGCGGAAGTGATTCCTTCGGGGTGAAAGCGCTGACAGGAAACATCCGTGTCCCGAGCCCTGCTGCGATGAGAACAGCATCTCGAACCGGCTCCATGCGTTGCCACACGAGGCACAGGCTTTCAAGCGTGGCGCTCCAGCACGAGGTGATGGAACGAAAAGACACGGTGGGTCTTCTCGTCGCAGGCGTCCTGCTCATTCTCCAATCCTTCACCGAATTCGCCCCTGATGGCCCGTGGGATTCGGCATCGTTCACCCGAGGCGTGCTCGGTCTGGTTGGCATGGTACTCGTCTACCTCGCTTGGTTCAAGCACACCTTCGGTATCTTCGGGGTCGCACCGACCGTGAACCGTTGGGCCACGCCAGAAACGACCTGGTTGCGGGTGGTCGCCTTCGGATTGGGCTGTTTGGTGGCGACGCGGGCCATTCGGTTGTTTGACGACAGCGGTGTTGTTCCAGAGCCGGCCGGTCTGTTGATCACGCTGGTCGGTGTGTTGGCCATCATGAACGGCCTCTACGTGTGGGCTGTCACGAGTGGCCCGCTCAACGACGAAGAGGAGTGAATCACTCGTCGAGCGAACGAAGCGCGTCGTCAAGTTCTGGAAGCTCGTCAGGCGCCTCCATTTGAGACACATGCACGGCTCGCTGTTCACCTGTTGGCTGTCCGCCTTCACCGGCCAACCATGCCTGCCACGCTTCGCTTCGCTCACGGCGGCGCATGGCCAACGGCTCCCACAGCGGTCCGAGATCGGCCTGAACATCGTTGAGCGCTTTCACTTGGGCAGCGAAACGGTTGGGGTCGACTTCCTCCATGCGCAACATCAGTTCGCGAAGGCGCGTGCGAACGACTTCGTCGCCGTCCTTCCACAACTGGTGGAACAGGCCGCGAGCGTCAGAAGGGTCAAATTCAATGTATTCTCGGAGGTTCGGCACCAAATTCCGTCGAACGATGGCCAGCGGATGGTCCGCCAGTTGTCGCAGACGGTCAGCCCATTGGTCCTTGTCAAGGTACTTGACGTCGCCCACCGTAGCGCTGGCGGCTGCCAATACGCCTTCATCTTCGGAGGCCAGCATGTCATCGAGCAGTGGAAGGGCGTCCCAGGTCAAACGACGGAACAGACGGGTGAGGACGTCGGCCATGGCTCGACGCACGAGCGTTTCTTCGCGTTCGTGAAGGCGCAGGGCGAGTTGATGACCAAAATCCCGGTCCGCTTCAATGGCTTTCGCAAGGCAGAGCGTGACCTTGTTGGCGACTTCAGCCACGGGATCAGAAGCCCTTCGCAACAGGATGTCCTTGAGGCCGAGTGGCCCGATGAGCGGCGCACGCTCAAGCAGCAGGCGGACCCATTCCAGCAAGAGCAATCGGCGGTCAAGGTCACCGTCCTCGAGGCGTTCCAACACCCAGCGGGCGGCCTCAACCCCGCGCTCGTGCGCGACGACGGTGCTGGACATGCGAGGTACCACGGCGTGCGGGTTCCAATCCATGTGCTGCGGACCGGCATCGGGTTGAGTGTGCCAGGTTCCCGGACGTTCGGCCAAGGCAATGGATTCCACGAGATGGTAGCCTTGGTGAACCGGTTGACCGTAGGGAACGGTCGCCAAGCCGTTGAGCAAGGCAATGCTCAGCCACCAGCGGTCGGTGTTGGGTGCATGGGGGTCAAAGGCCTGGGCCAGCCAGTCGGTGGCGATGTGGAAGAGCAACCGGTGGGCGACGTCGTCCATGCGTCGGCTCAACCACTTCTGATGAATTTCAAACGGGTCATCGCTGAGGTTCATGCGGTGAGGAACGATGAGGTCGACCACCGTGTTGAGGTGGCGGTCAAACATGCCTCGGTCGATGTTGAGGATGCCCAGACCCTCTTCGAACAAACGGTGCGGCGAGGTGGGCGGGATGGGCGGGAAATCCGGATCGCTCATGGGCGGTTCGGGCAAAGGCCAGGCTTCTGTGCCGCGTTCAAGCGCTTCGACCAAACCGGTGGCCACGCGTTCAAAGGCCTCGTCGGAAATCTTGGTTCGGCTCTTGCTCACGCTGTTCACCTCTCGGACTCACCGTTGGTTCAACGGGGGACTCAGATGTCGAGTTCGATGTTCAGGTTCTGAATCAGTTCCTTGTATCGATTTCGGATGGTGACTTCGGTCACGCCGGCGACTTCGGCCACTTCACGCTGGGTGCGGCGCTTTCCGCACAACACCGAAGCGATGTAGATGATGGAGGCAGCGATACCGGTTGGGCCGCGCCCGCTGGTCAATTCCTTCTCTTGAGCGGCCTTGATGAGTTCGTAGGCCTTGGCTTCCACATCAGCGTCGAGGCCGAGTCCAGAACAGAATCGGGAAATGTAATCCTCTGGGCCGGTGGGCATGATCTTCATCTTCAATTCACGAACCATGAATCGGTAGGTTCGACCGATTTCTTTGCGACCGGTACGGGAGGCTTGGCCGATTTCGTCAAGGGTTCGGGGCACACCGCACTGGCGACAGGCAGCGTAGAGAGAAGCGGCAGCGACGCCTTCGATGGAGCGGCCACGAATCAGGCGCTTGTCAACGGCTTTCTTGTAGTTTACAGCGGCGGCTTCACGGACGGACTTGGGCAGCTCGAGACGGCTGGCCATGCGGTCCAACTCAGCGAGGGCCATGGCGAGGTTGCGCTCCGTGGCGTTGCTCACACGGCTTCGCTTCTGCCACTTTCGCATGCGGTAGAATTGCGAGCGATAGCGGGAATTGATGGTCTTCCCGGAGTAATCCTTGTTTTGCCAGTCGATGTCGGTGGACAACCCTTTGTCGTGGAGCATCACGGTCATGGGCGCACCCGTACGAGCGCGCTGGTCGCCTTGTTCGGGGGAAAAGACGCGCCACTCCGCGCCCTGGTCGATGACGTTGTCTTCCAACACCAGTCCACAATCGTCGCAGACGACTTCACCACGGGTCTCGTCTCGAGAGAGCGATCGACTTCCACATTCAGGGCACTTGACAATGTCTTCCACTTGTTGATCATCCATTTTTATCCCACACGTAT
>CAXRAL010000063.1:0-24079 GCA_964228815.1 Candidatus Poseidoniaceae archaeon | reverse complement strand
AGGGTATCTTCGGTGATGAGCCTTGAAAGGGCAACCTCCATGTCGTCATCGATAGCGTGTTCAAGGCGACATGCGGTCTCGTGCGGATTACCGTCATAGGGAAGCAGGTCGAGCAGGACTTCAGCAAGCCGGTGGCGACGTTTCATCTTCTGTCCGTGGGTCAAACCTTTGGGTGTTAATCGTGCCCCTTTGTATGGAATGTATTCCAAAAAGCCACGGGTAGCAAGGCGCTGGACCATTTCCGTGGCCGAGGCAGGGCTGACGCTAAGTTTGGCTGCCAGGTCCCCGGTTCGAACCACACCTCCGGGCTCCGCCTCATGAAATTCATACATCATCTCGAGGTATTCATCCTCAAATTCTTGGAAGTGGCCGACCATGGTTCTCCCTCACGATGTCCTCGCACCGTCCTGCGCTTTGAACACATGCGTGCATGCAGGGCAACGCACCGACCCTTCGTAAGACCGAGGAATCCTGAGTGTTTGTGAACATTCGGGGCAACCGATTTCCATCTTGGCTGGAAGAGGTTCGGGCTGTTCATTCACCACCTCAACCTCGTCATCTTCCCGCTGGGTGGCCGGGTTCCTCGACGGTGGAGCTGCACTCGCTTCGACGGCAAACTTGTGACTGCAATCGGGACAGCCAACAGAGCCTGCATAACTGACAGGGACACGAAGCCTACGGTCGCACTCGGGGCATGAGACCTCTCGTTTTTCCTCCGCCGCTGGTGAAGCCTTCGACGAAGATTTGGGAGCCCGTGGGGTGTTGGACCCTTTGGGCAAGGCGGATGTTCGAGATTGGAGCCGGAGCACCAAGACGATGCCAGTTCCCAAGGCAAGCCCCCATCCGATGGCAGCCAGCGGCCAGGCATTGTCGGTCTCAGCAACGACCTCACCTGAGACGTAGGTGGCCTCCGCAGACACCACCTCGCCGTTGATTTGCCACATGGCCTGAAGGCCCACCGTGCTTCCTTTTGGCCATACGACGGAGACCGCGATGGTGGTTTGATCTGCATCATTCCAAGAAGGCGAGGTGACCTTGGCAAGTTGGGTGCCGTAGGCATCGACGATCCAAACATCGCCCGTCGCCGAAGCATAGGGTCCAGACTGACGGAGGCTCAATTCAAGACGGACCTCATCGCCAACCACCGGTCGAATCGGGTCGGTGGTGCTAGAGAACTCCACCCAATATTGCGTGGCCTCGTCGGGAAGGGCTGCCGTCGAAACCAGGGGCCCGGGGCCGATGAGCCAGTCAACGGGCGCGAGTTGAGCGACCACACGCTCGGCCTCGACATCGCCCAGCGTAAATTCCAGCGTGTGAAGGCCTTGCTGAAGGCGAAGGGTGTTTTCTTGAAGGAACACTGTAGCGCCGCCGGATTCGTAGCCAACCTGGAGCAACACCTCTCGGTCCACCCCGTCATCGAGCGTGAGCGTAACGGTAAATTGCGTGCCGTCTTCAGTTGTTGAATCCACGTCGCCAATGCCAATGGCGACAGATTGTTGAGGGCGAACTGCAACGGAGATGGTTCCACTTGACGCACCTGCTATCAAACCGTCATCACTTTCTAATGACCAGGTGACGCTTTGCTCTCCATCACTCACAAATTGTAAACTAGCGGACACTTCGCCAGCTGAACCATCGTCCAGCACCACCCATTCCCCTTGACTAAAGGAGGAGCCAACGTTGAGGACCAGGCGTACTCGCCCCTCCTCCACCCCCGTGTTTCGAAGCAAAAGGTTGGCTGAAACATCGTCGCCTTTGTGCCAAGGACCGCCAGAGAGCGTTGGTGTGCTTGAGCCGGCCGACTCGAACACCGCCGAGGGCATGTCGATGTTGATGCCGGTTGGGAGCGCCGAGGTGGTAGCGACTCGACCACCGGCGGACATGCACGATACCGTCATCGGTTTTGCAGACGTTGAGAAACTCCAGTTCGATGAGGAACCCGATGCCAACACCAAACCATCACTCTCAAACAAGGTCTCTACATCGTTCATGCAGGAGAGTTCGCCGGAGAACGCCACGCTTGCGTTGTTCCAGACCGTGAGGGTAAACGTGAGGGCGTCGCCCGCCTGAACGCTTTCGGCATCCGAGGTGAGGAGACCGGTCAACACGGGCAAGGGTGGTGGGCCGACCGTCCACGAACTGTTCAGGGCGTGTGTTCCGGACTCAGTCCCCACCTCACCCGTGAGGTTGACCCACCAATGGATGTCACCTTCCGTGAGAACCAACGAGGGTTCTGCTCGGACCACCAGCGAAGAGGAGGCGATGACGGTGAGGTTGTCCAACGAAACGAGTTCATGCACCGCGCCGTTGAGGACTTCAACGGTGGCTCCGCCGGTCCAATTGATATCGCCGTTGTTGATCACTGGAAATTCAAGCGCCAAATGGTCGCCGTCGTGCAAACTGAGGTTGCCTGTGGGTTGTCCACCGGCATCAACCCCTTCGGGTACGACGCTTCCAAGACCCCCAAGCGTGATGGCGAGGGGGCGGAGACGTTGCACGGTCGCCGAAACGGTGTCCACGAGTTGGCTGTTGTTCGACCCAACCTCACCGGTCAACATTGCAACGAGAACGCTGTGCCCGTAGGGCAATCCGGTGAAGCTCACCGAAACATTTCGAACTTCGCCGGCCAACAACTCCGATACGGATTGTGTTTGATTGCTCAACACCTCGCCGTCCAAGGTCTGGACCAAGAGGGTGATTGAGACGTTGGCTGAGGAACCCAAGACCTCGTTGAGTTCAAGGGTCGCCGAAATTGAATCGGCCTCGAAGGTTTCGCCGTCAACCAGACTAAACGAGTCTTCGTCGATCAACACCGCTCCCCCTTGTGCCTGTGCGAAGGTCAGCATGGGGAGCGTCAGGACCAGAACCAGGAGAAGGGTGTATTGCCGCTCCAGCCTTGTTCCACCTCCCATGCCCCACCCTGAATGTGGTGGTTCTTCACCTTCTCGCCCGTAGGTGAGGCAAGGGGTTGTTTCTTTTACGTTGATGAATCACCCCGAATCGATGCAGGCGAAGGATTTGCTGACGGTGACGCCCGAAGCGCTCGTCGCCTCCATTCTCAAGCGGCGAAAAGCCACTGCATCCTCGCTCCCCACAACCCTTGAACAGCGGACAGAAGAGAACAACCGTGCGTACCAACTTGCCAGGGAGGCCAGAACGACCTTGAAACAACTTGAGGCAGAGGAAAACCCAGATGATGGACACCATTCAGCGCTTGAGAAGGCACGGAACATGTACGATGAACACGAAACCTTTCGCCGTCGAACGGACTCTCGGCTGAAGAAGGTCAAGCATGCAATCAAGGATTCAGAAGAGGCCATCCAATTTTGGTCTGAAATGGGCGAGGGCAGATGGGGCCACCTCCTTGAGGATGCAGAACGACTGACCGCAGGTGGCGAATCGAGTTATGCCAAGCAAAAGCAGCGTCGCAGCAAGGAGGACAGACAATGACCAAGCGTTCGTCCTCGGTGTTTGACGACCTAGCGTCGCTTGAAACAACCGAGGTTGAGGCGATGTACGAACAAGTCATCGGACGTCTTAACGAGGCAGAGGAGACGCTCGTTGGTCTCCACGTGCACAAGAAACTTCATTCCGAGACCATCAAATTCGCCGTGAACAAGCTTGCCACAGCCCCAGAGGTCAAGGACGACGCGCTCGATGAGTTGGTTCAACTCGCCATCGAGCAAAAGAAAGCGTTTGATGCCACCATCCAGGTCAGAGACGAACTCGTTCAACGATTGGTCATTCCCCGCCATCGCGTGGCCAACACCTTGGCGGATTTTTACACCAAACTCACGACCGATGCCGGCTTAAGCCTCGCACAAGAAATGGAAATGTTTGCCCGATTCTTTGAATTGCAGACCATGCTGTCCATCTACAATGAACATCAAGCCATGCTCTCGGATGTGAACCGAACACGACTGAATCTGCTTGAGACCATCAAGTCAGTCAACAAAAACGACCGAAAGCTGGCTCAACAGATCACACAATCGCGTGAAGCAGCCAAGGACCTTCGAAACGAAGCTGGACGGTTGCGTGCGTTCCTCAGGAAACACCAGGCGGGTCCAAAACGACCGCTCCCCCCGCCGACACCGGAGATGAACGAGCGATTGCTTTCTGGTCAAGCACTGTCGATGGAAGAGTTCGCTGCCATGCTTGAGCACGGTGGGCTGACGGACGTGACACCGACCTCCACGCCTGCAGCCTCACCAAAGGGAAAGCGCGAGCCAAGCATACGAAAGGCCGCACCACGAAGAGGAAAACGGCGGCCTTCCAACCCTCGGCGGTGAACGCATGCCCACCATGGCATGGGTCCCGGGTTTGCGCCCGCTTGATTACGGTTCAGCAGCCGTGAGCCAAGTCATTGAATTGTTCAAACACGAAACGGGGGAGCGTTACGCCGAAGCGTCCGTCCGCCACCTTCCCATACCGGTCTGGGACGGCAACCTCGTCTTGGTTGACTTGGGCGAGCAAGAACCCCGAACCATCCACGGTGTTTTCTACGGTACACCGTTCATGGACGACATCGTGAGGGTGGCTGCCTTTGTCGTGGCCAGCGAGCATCAAGGCCAAGGTTGGGGTGATGAGGCGTGGAAGCGCTTCAACAACGAAGCCTGGAAGAAGGGATTCAGGCGGGTACAGCTCGAGGTGAAGGCCTCCAATGAGGGAGCACAGCGATTCTACCAACGGCGCGGCTTGCACGTTGAGCAAGAACTCCACGGCTACTACCAGTCGGGGTTGGGCTACATGATGCGTGGGCCGCTGTCCTCGCCCTACCCTTGAGAACAATTATTCACCGAAGGGCAGGACTCTACATCATGATTGAGAGGCTGTTGAGACCGTTGACGGACCTCTCAGGTGTGGTGTCCGTTCACCTCGTCGACCGAGATGGCTTCGTTGTGTATGCCACAGGACCGTTAGCGGGCAGCGATGAAATTGAGCGTTGGCAATCGTTGGTGCAATCATCTGCCAACGACGCCACAACCACACTGGTCATGGAGAACGGGTACCTCATCCTCTCACCGGTTTCACCACGAACCTTGGCCGTGAAATGCGACCGGCGTTCCAACCTCGGTCTGGTTCGTCGTACCATCAACGAACTCCAATGGCCTGCGTGATGGCGAGGAAAACAACGGACGAGTCGCCCATGAAGGATTAAATGGGGGAGGTGGGTCGCAAGCATGCGGGAGGATGGGAATCCTCCCCAGACCAGGTGAGATGAAGCATGGCAGAACTCAAAGATCTTCTCGATGAACGACGTAAAATGGTTGACAAGAAAGCAACCCAGCACCGTGAAATCCGAGACGATTGGAACGAGAAAACCAAGCAATACACCGGCACCCGAAACGAACTCAACAACGAGGTCAGAGAGTTGATCGTCCAAGTGCGAGAACAACGCGACCTTCGCGACCAGATGAACGAGATGGTCCGCGATAAGAAGCGAGAGCGTGAGGATGCCAACAAGGTCGTCCGTGAAGCCAAGGAAGCCATGCGAGCCGACCAACCAGAACAGCCGCAGCAATTTGACCGCCGAGGACGCCCCATTCGCCCGGACACCGTTCAATCCCTCACCCGCACCATGGAACGCCTCGAGCGAGAATTCGAGCAAGGCAAGCACCAAGGGAAAAACGAGCGGAAGTACTTCAAGAAAATGAAGGAACTTAGCGCCAAGCGAAAGGCCTTGAAGGCAGCCCAGCAAGCCACTGAAAGCGCAGAGGGCAGCGGTGAACTTCGAGAGGCCATCGCCCTTCAAGAGGCCGCTCACAACGCCGTGAAAGAAGCGGCTGAGGCAGCTCAGTCTGCCCACGACAACATGCTCCAGTGGAACGCAGAGGTTGACCGTCAGCGAGAGAAAGCCGAAGCTGCTCACCGAAAACTTCGCACCTCAAAGAAGGAAGCCGACAAGGAGCACAGCCTCTACATCGTCTCGCTTCGATGTCTGCATTCCATTCAGGACATCTTGCGCGCCATGCGCGGTGCAAGTGCCGGTGAAGGCCAGCGCCCTGCAGCCAGCGATCAGACGCAGGATTTGATGGCCAAGTTGCTCGCAGGCGAAACGCTCTCAACCGAGGAACTGATGCAACTCCAGCGGTTTGACTGAACCAAACCCAGCGGATACATCAAAAACCCCCGTTGCAGGACAAACCTTGGACGTGCCGTGCATGATTGACCAATCCGATATCGCCTCCATCGTTGAGGAATACGACCGATTGAAACTTCGCATCGGGATGACCGCTTCACATTCCGCCCTTGACATCTGCGATGGCGCCATCGAGGAAGGCTTCCCCACCGTGGCCTACTGCAACGAAGGACGCCACAAGACCTAGGCGAACTACGTCAAGCCCCAACGGAGTTCATCGGGTCGTGTCGTTCGTGGCATGGTGGACAAGGCCATCGTCCTGAAGGATTTCAATGACGTGTTGGCCCCCGACATGCAGGATGAGATGCGGAAGCGAAACGTGATTTACATCCCCAACCGTTCGTTCACCTCCTACTCGGCCATCGGCGACATTGAGGAAAACTTCCGAGTTCCCATGTTTGGATCGAGGAACATGCTCCGAATGGAAGAGCGAACTGAGGACCAAGATTACTACTGGATCCTGGAAAAAGCTGGCCTTCCCTACCCCGAGAAGATCGACAGTCCAGAGGACATCGATTGCTTGGTCATCGTCAAACTCCATCACGCCCAGAAGAAACTCGAGCGTGGCTTCTTCACCTGTGCCTCGTACAGGGAATACCAGGAAAAGTCCGCTGCCTTGCTCGCCGAAGGCGTCATCGACCAAGCCTCGCTTGACGGTGCTCGAATTGAGCGCTACGTCATTGGCCCCGTGTTCAACTTGAACTTCTTCTATAGCCCCCTGGCAGAAGAAGGTGAGCGACTCGAACTCCTCGGCGTTGACTGGCGCTTCGAATCTTCACTCGACGGTCATGTTCGCCTCCCAGCACCTCAGCAAATGACCATGCCGATTCACCAGCAAATCCCTGAGATGACCGTGGTCGGTCACAACACCGCCACCATCAGGGAGTCGCTTCTTGAGAAGGCCTTTGAGCTCGGTGAGAAATTCATCAAGGCCAGCAAGGAGCACTACGACCCTGGCATCATCGGTCCGTTCTGCCTCCAAACCTGCATTGACAAGGACATGAACTACTACATCTACGACGTCGCTCCCCGCCTCGGTGGCGGCACCAACGTTCACGTGAGCGTCGGCCACCCCTACGGCAACGCCACCTGGCGAAAACCCATGTCGAGTGGACGACGCATCGCCATGGAACTGCGTATGGCGGTTGAACAGGACCGACTGCTCGAAGTGTTGACGTGATTCTCTCGAATCCTATTCTTCAACATCGAAGAAGGCTTCGTCCTTGATCTCGTACCACGGGTTGACACCAATGTCGCTTGACCCCTCATAATAGGCGGTGGATTCCACAAAATAATAGGTCAAATTGGCCTTTTCCCCCACGCCGTTGATGCTCCAACCTTCGTGGTTGTCCAAAGCAACAACAGGCCAAGCGTGGCCGCCCCATTCATCGTCTTCGGTCGCCTTTACGCTGCCCAACATTAAACCGGCATCGTACCCAAGGGCTTCTACCAAACTGATGAACAACGCACTGGAATCCTCACAATCACCGCTGCGGTCAATCAACATCTCAAGCGGGTATTTGGGATACTCAGAAAAGTTGGTGGTGTCGATGTCGTAGGCGTACTGAATCTTACCGACGAAGGCATAGATGTACCGTAGAATATCAACATCCGAAGTATAGCCTTTGGAGATTGCATCTGCCCGGAGTTGGTCAGCCGTGGCATTTACCGTGGCATCGTTGGGTGTTGAGAACGCTGCGTATTGGGGGATGATGTCAGTGTTTGTGTAGGCGTTCGTCCAGTCAATGGCATGATTCATGTTTCGGTACATGAGGTAGTCGGCGTGGGTGGTGGTGATGTCAATGCCGTGGGTTTGGCCATCAAAGTTCCAATAATATTCGACCCAGGTCATCCCAAGATAGTCCAACGGTTCGAGTGAGAACTCCAGTGAACCTGCGTCCCCATCACCGCTACCGTTGGCCACGAAGGAAAGGTTCTGCTCAGTAGCAAGGCTGTCATACACCGCAGAATAGGTGAGGACCCCCTCATCGGGGTGAATGTCCACGTCATCATCGAAGAGTGGGTCCCAATCAATGACGGAGATGTTGATGTAATGATAACGGATTGATTCGTCCAAATTGTAGGAGGAATTGATACCGACACTCCTCCTTTCTCCAACATAAAAATCAGGTTCTTGTGGATCCATGCACGCGTTCCACCCGCTGTTCACGGAAATACAAAATCGAATATCACCCCTGTCTGAAAACAAATCAACGGCATCAAAGAGCGTGAAATTTTCAAGGCGTACCATCACGCCGATGTCCTTGCCAAGGTGGAGATCGTTTTCATCAAGGGCCCCGTCGTTGTCGTCATCCGGGTCGGTGTTGTCTCCCAATCCATCACCGTCGGCATCGGACCATTCAGCGCCGTTCCAAGGGAAAACATCGCTGTTGTCGCCCCACCCATCACCATCGGTGTCCAACTGTTCAGAGGGGTCCTCGGGAAACGCATCGCTGTTGTCCCCAACGCCGTCGTTGTCCGTGTCCTGCCACTCGGTTCCATCCAGAGGGAACGCATCCAGCTCATCGGAAACATTGTCGTTGTCATCGTCGGTGTCTTCGATGTCGTCATGACAACCATCACCGTCATGGTCCATTGCTGCCGTCGGCAACCAACCCGATTCACCGGTTGGACAGGCATCGGCATCGTCGGGAACCGTATCGTTGTCGTCGTCTTCGTCCTCCTCTGCGTCATGACAACCATCGCCGTCATGGTCGAGAGCGATGCTAGAGGTCCATTCGTTCAAGCCGTCATAGCAATCATCAACACCGTTGGCAATGCCGTCCCCGTCCACGTCGTTTGGGTCGTATTCCGAGAGGCTCCAAAGAACGACCGAGATCACCGAGGCGACCACCAGAACGCCAACAAGAGCAAGGGCGACCAAGACACCGGGCGAGCCGGGAATCAAGCGTTGCGTGACGGCCACAACATTGGTTGAACCTTCAGCCGCCTCGGTGACGGGTGGCTCGGAAACCGGCAACTCATCATCGGTGGTCTCGGATTCCAGTAAATCCTGAGCAAAACGCCAGAACTCACCGTTCTCGCCCATGCTTGGGATACTTCGTCGTCCCTCTATTACGGTTCTTCCTGCACCAAGGCTCAGCCTTCGTATGGAACCCAAGCGCCTGAAGCAGCATCGTAGTACGACAACTGGCCGTTGGCATCCTTAGACCAATGCACTCCGTTTTCTTCCCACTGCTGCGGCTCGGCGTTCTCGAGGGACGGGAGGGTCTTGTCGCTTCCACCCATGTTTTGCTCCGTGGCAGCGTCCATTTGATCCATGGCGTCTGCAAAGGGACTCGTGGCGATGTTCTGCTTGCGGTTGTAGAAGTAGCCTCCACCGCCCAACAGGCCGACCAACAACAGGGCAATCACAGCGTAAACCATGCCGTTGCCACTGCCCTCGACCTCGGCTTGGCTTCGAGTTGGATCTTCTGGGTAGGCGTCCCAGCGGTCAGCGATACCGTCGTTGTCGGTGTCCACCGATTCGTTGGCGTCGAACTTGAAGGCGTCCTCGGCATCGTTCACACCGTCGCCGTCCGAATCGAGTTGAACCAGCGCACAACCAACAGCGTCGATGAGTTCACCTTCTGGTGTGTTGGGACAGTCGTCGACGTGATTCTTGATGCCGTCGCCGTCATCGTCCTTCTGTTGCTCGGCGCAGCCGTCAATGTCAACTGAGAGGGCCACGGGGGTGTCAGGGCACAGGTCCTTGTCGTTGGCGATGTCGTCGTTGTCCTCATCCTTTTGCGAATCCGAACAGCCTTGGGCGTCAACTTGCTCGCCACTGGGTGTCACCGGGCAGATGTCCTCTGCGTCGGAAATCATGTCGCTGTCAGCATCGCGCTGGTTGGTTGCGCAACCGAGCATGTCGACGTTTAGTCCGTTTTCAGTTCCGGGACAGTTATCCACATCATCGGTGATCTCGTCGCCGTCGCTGTCCTTTTGCGAATCCGAACAACCCTGGGCGTCTGCCACTTCGGAGAACGGTGTGTTGTCGCAGACATCGTAAGCGTCCATCACACCGTCATCGTCGGTGTCCCGCTCGGTGGCGGAACAGCCCACGCCGTTGACGGGCTCACCCATCGTCGTGGTCGGGCATTGGTCGCGGTCATCGGTGATGGTGTCACCATCGGTATCGAGTTGACTTGTGGCGCAACCTGCGGCGTCGACCACGGCACCCAACGGGGTGTTGGGGCAGGCATCGAAGGCGTCCATCACACCGTCGTTGTCGGCATCTTCCTGACTGCTGGAACATCCAACGCTGTCGACGGTCTCACCTGCGGGGGTGTTGGGGCATGCGTCGTTGGCGTCGTTCACGCCGTCCATGTCAGCGTCGAGTTGGGAGGTCGAACAACCGTTCTCGTCAACGGTTTCACCGGCAGGGGTGTTCAAACACAAATCAGGACTGTTGCCGTTGGCATTGTCGCCGTAGCCGTCACCGTCCGCATCTCGCCACTGCGTGGCGTCGTTGGGAAAGTCGTCTGGATTGAGTCCAGCGGCGTTGTCGCCGTAGCCATCGCCATCGGTGTCGGACCACTGGGTCGAGTCGTTGGGGAAGGCATCGGGTGTGGTGCCAGCTTGGTTATCACCGTAGCCGTCGCCATCGCTGTCAGACCACTGTGAAGCATCACCGGGGAACGCATCGGCGTTGTTGCCCTGAGGGTTGTCGCCGTAGCCATCACCGTCGCCGTCTTCCCACTGCGTTCCATCGGAGGGGAAGGCGTCGGGGGTCGTTCCGTTGGGATTGTCTCCGTAGCCGTCGCCGTCGCCGTCAGACCACTGGCTGGCATCGTTGGGGAAGGCGTCGCCGTTGGTGCCGGTTGGGTTGTCACCAAAGCCATCGCCATCACTGTCCTTCCACTGCGTGCTGTCGGACGGCCAGGCGTCGGGGTTGTTGCCGCTGGCGTTGTCACCGTAGCCATCACCGTCGCCGTCGGACCATTGGGTCGGGTCGGTGGGGAAAGCATCCGGATAGGTGCCGTTGGCGTTGTCGCCGTAGCCGTCGCCGTCGGCATCGGACCATTGCGTGCTGTCGGTGGGGAAGGCATCGGCCATGTTGCCGCTGACGTTGTCGCCGTAGCCGTCGCCGTCCATATCAGACCACTGCGTGCCATCAGTTGGGAAGGCGTCCACGTCATCGTTGTAGCCGTCGCCATCGGTGTCTTTCTGGGAAAGCGCACATCCGTTCTGGTCAACCGTTGCTCCAGTGGCCGTGTTCGGGCACTGGTCGGCTTCGTTGGCCACGCCATCGTTGTCGTCGTCCTGCACGAGCGTGAAGCAGTCTCGGTCACCGATGAGTTGAACCGAGACGTTGGAAAAGAGGTCGATGTTGACACAGTAGGTGCCAGAAGCGTTGGGCGTTGCGTAGGTGAACGTGGGGATGCTCATGTTTTGCGCCGTGGCGGTGAAGGAGGTCATGGACGAGGTGGCGAGGTTGGCACCGCCGGCATCGGTCACTCGGTACTGGTACTGGTAGCTATCACCGACGACCAAATCCAGCCCCTCTGCCTGAACGTTGTTGGTGCTGGCCGTGGAACTGGCCGAGTAGGAAGCGATCACCAAACTGGGGAGTTGTGGAACGAAGTCATAGAAGTGCAGGCCCGTCATGTTGTCGTTATCGCTCAGGTTCACCGACGTACCGTTGGGAGCAAGATAGGCGAGGAAGAGGTGGTCGTTCATGGTGGTGGGTCCCGTCCAGTTGATCTGATAGGACATGGACGATGTTGTTGGCGTCAGCGACCACATGTCCTCGTCAACCAGTGCGTGGGCAATGGCTGCGTCCACATCATTCGAGACGGTGAAGTTGCTCTGCCATTCGTCGTAGTCGATGACAATCCAGGCAACGTCGTAGGCAGTTCCGATTGAAAGGTTGGTCAGCTCAATGTCGCCCGTTGTCGAGGAAGTGGCTTCAATTTCCACCATTTCGATGTAGAGTTCGTCCGTGTCGGTGTTGAGGGCGGCGCCCGTGGCGTCGAACAGGGTGGCCCTCACGAGGAACGACGATTCGTTGTGGGTGGCCATGGTGGTGATGTTGATGCTGTGGGTGGTGCCCGTGGCGTTGAAGGTCCCGTTGGTGGTCATGCCCCAGTGTTCATCATTGTCAAGGTGGAGTTGCCCGTACGTGTAGTTGTAGTTGTAGGTCGTCCCGTTGGTCAAGCCAGAGAAGTCCAAAGTGGCGTGCGTGGTGTTGATGATGGAAACATCAACCGATTCGAACGCTTGACCACCGCCGGGATTGTCCGTGGTGATTTCAATGTCGTATACATTGGTGGCACCCGACCAACCGTACACCTCGATGTAGGTGCTTTGGTTGACTTGAGCCGTAACTTGCATGGATTCCACGTTGCTCGTGCTTGTTGAACTTGACAGGAACCCGCTCGAGGCTGTGTTCCACCTTGCATCAATGTCACCGTTCAGGTGAGTGAACGTGATGTTGGTGTAGTAGGTGACGCCAGCGATCATGTCGACTTCGAAGACGTCTAGGTCCGTCGTGGTGTGAATGGAGAGCCCCGTGCATGAAAGAGGGAGAAGGGAGGCCTGAGTGGCCGTGGTCGTGGCGTCATTCGGCTCGAGGATATCGGACGTCAACGTACCCGCTCCGGTGCAGTTGGCCACCGAGGAGCCGCCACCGCCACCGGTGCCGTTTCCGCCGCCACCGGTCCCGTTGCTCACGGTGAATTTGGAGAGGGTAAGGTTCCACGTTCCCGCACCGTCAAAGCGGAGGATTTGGATGTAAACCATGCCGCCATGACCCGTGCTCGAACTGTTGGTGCTCAGCGTTTCTGGGTTGTTCGCCCACGACTCGTCCATGAAGTTCAGCTGGCTGTCGTAGAAGATAAGATCAAAATCGTTCGAAACCGTTGTACCGTTGGCAAAGGTGGTGGTCGAGGGGAAGGAAAGTGATGCGTAGAGGCCTTGGTTGCTGTTCAAGGCGACACGGAGGTAATCGTTGTCATCGCCATAATCAAGTTCACCCGAGCCGGTGTACGTACCCGAGAAGATGTAGTTGGTGATGTTCACACTCGTGTTGTCGGGCAGGTCGCCACCCGAGTTCAGGTCGTTTTGATTCGGGCCAACGGCCGAAACGGAGGGTGTAGCGCTCACGAGAAGGACGGAAACCACCATCATCAGACTGACGAGCGTGGAGGTGGTCTTGGACGTGGCATCGTGGGTGACGTGCATGAAACTTCCACAGTACGGAAGTATATCACGCCTGCGCCGTCTGGGCGGGCATCAAATGGCCGTCGGAGCAACGTGACCGTCGCTTTTGTCGTCAGGTTTCCTGACACGGGACCAGACGCCGTTCATGAGCTCGTCATGGTGGTTGGAACAGTAGTGGAATCGGCGGTAGGCTTCACGGAACGAGTAAGCTTTCTTCCCCGTGGCGACGAGATAACCCTCGGGAGAAAGACGCGAGACGATGGTGCCTTCTTCGCCGCATCCAGGGAAGTCGCACACCGGCTTGCCGTCCATGATATCAACTCCGTATGATGCTACATTAACCCTTTCTCAAACGGCACGAACCTCAATCTTCGTCATCGGTTGCGGCTGGTTCAATCACCACGAGGGGCACGTTGGCCTCGATGGCTTCTCCTTCACTGCACTGCACCGAAACGACCGTCCCTGAAACCGGGGCTTGAATCTCGTTTTGCATCTTCATGGCTTCAAGGATCAAGATGACCTGACCCTCGCTGACCTCTTGGCCTTCCTCGACCTCAACCGTCACCACCTTTCCGGGAATGTTGGCAGAAACCGTTCCGGATTTCTTCTTCTTTCGGCCGCCGGAGCGACGAGGCTTGGCGGCCACCGCTGCTTCGGGCATTTCAATGTCAAAGGTTTGACCGCCAACAGTGGCCTTCCAATGGGTGCCTTCGCCTTCCAGTTCAACCTCGTATTCGGTTCCGTTCACGATGACTTTTCGGGTCTCTGTCATGGGTTCACCTCCAGGGCGAGCGTCCTGCTCGTGCATTCATCAGCGACGTCTTTCCCGTCATTTGGCGACGGTGGTCTTGGGACCATGCCGCACCGGGTTGGCGGGCCACTTGTGCGGGGTCCTCGCCGTCCGCTTGCGTCTCTGCGATGACGGCAGCGATGGCCGCCATCATCAGTTCGGTGATGTCTTGGCTCATGTCTGCACCTCAGAGTGGAATGTTGCCGTGCTTCCGTGCAGGCCGGAGCTCTTCTTTGTCCATCAACATCTCAAGCGCACGGCTCAATCGCTGACGTGTTTGATTGGGTTCGATGACATCATCAAGGTAGCCAAGGGCAGCGGCCTTGTACGGGTTGGCAAAGGTTTCCTTGAAGTCCTCCGTCAATCGCTCTCGCTCCTGTTCTGGGTTTCGAGCGTGGGCAATACGTCGTCGATGGATGATCTCCACCGCACCGTCAGCACCCATCACCGCCAGTTCAGCCGACGGCCAGGCGACGTTGTAATCGCCTCGAATGTGCTTGCTCGACATGACGTCGTAAGCACCGCCGTAGGCCTTGCGCAGGATGACCGTCAGTTTGGGAACGGTGGCTTCGGCAAAGGCGTAGAGGAGTTTCGCACCGTGGCGGATGATGCCACCCCATTCTTGGTTTGTTCCGGGAAGGAAACCTGGAACGTCCTCAAAGGTCAGGATAGGGATGTTGAACGCGTCGCAGAATCGGACGAAGCGAGCGGCTTTGTCACTGGCATCGATGTCGAGGCAGCCAGCAAGGACCTTGGGTTGGTTCGCAACCACACCGACGGTGTGGCCACCGAGGTGACCGAACCCAACCACGATGTTCTGAGCCCAGTCGGCTTGAACTTCCATGAAGCCACCATCGTCCAGCACTTCAGCGATGACATCCAGTACATCGTACGGTTTGGCCGGATCATCGGGGATGATGCTGTCAAGGGCGTCACACGAACGGTCTTTGCTGTCCGAGGTTTTCTTCATCGGCGGGCGCTCAAGGTTGTTGGGAGGCAACAAATCACAGAGGTCTCGAGCCATCTGAATGGCGTGTTCGTCATCGCTGGCTGTAAAGTGGGACACACCCGACTTTGAGCCGTGGGTGGCTGCACCGCCGAGGTCTTCGAAACTGACCACTTCGTTGGTGACCGTCTTGATGACCTCGGGACCGGTGATGAACATGTGGGCCGTTTGGTCGACCATGATTACGAAATCGGTAATGGCCGGCGAGTACACTGCACCGCCTGCACACGGACCCATGATGACCGAAATTTGCGGGACGACGCCGGAAGCACGGACATTGCGGAAGAAAATCTCGGCGTAGGAGCCAAGGGACGCCACGCCCTCTTGGATACGAGCGCCGCCGGAATCGTTCATCCCGATAACGGGACGCCCCGTCTTGAGCGCCATGTCGAGGACCTTGCAAATCTTGAGGCCGTGCATCTCACCCAGGGAGCCGCCGTAGACGGTGAAATCTTGTGCGAAGGCAAACACTTCTCGACCGTTGATGGTTCCATGACCGGTGACCACGCCATCGCCTGGAATGACGTTCTTGTCCATATCGAAGTCTCGACAGCGATGTTCGACCAGCGCGTCAATCTCTTGGAAACTGCCGTCATCAAGCAACAATTCGAGTCGCTCACGGGCCGTCATCTTGCCGCGATTGTGCTGAGCCTCAACACGAGCTTGCCCGCCGCCGGCCTCACTTCGAGCCTTGCGATTTCGTAGGTCCTTGAGTCGCTCTTCGGTGCCTGACATCAACTTCCCCAGCCATCGGTCAGCCCAAGCCGCCCTTATTGCTTGCTCTTAGGGGGGCACCAAGTTGTCCCGTTCCTCAGGCTGCAGCCGGCCTTCGGTGAAGCAGACCGTCCACGAGAATCATGTGGGGAACGGTGAGCGCTGCAAGACCAATGAAGACGACTCGCAACAACGCCGAATCCACCGCCATCGTTGATGTCTGCTGAGCCAGAACGAGGAGTCCAACACCCCATGTAACGAAGGACAATACCGCAGTCGATTTGGTGATGGAAAGGTTCGACACCGTCGCTTCCATGGTGTTCCGCACCGAGGAAACATGGCGAATGGAGTGGACGAAGCAAAAATACAAGGCGAAACCTACCAGGGGTGGCACGGCAAAAAAGAGCACGAATAGAAGACCGAGTTCGATGATGAAGGACAGGCGCTCTTGAGGATTTTTGAACAGCATCGCTTCAACAACACAGCCGATGGTGATCAACACGACGCCGTTGAGAAAAAGCCACACACCGGAGGTGTCGTTGCCCACCAGGGTCTGGAAGATCACATCAACTTCTGAACGATGCATCTGGCTGATTCCACCGATCACCAAGCCACCACGAGCAAGGCTTTCTACCGTCGTTCTGCCAGCGCCGAGTGAGGATGTATCGCCTCTTCCAAAGTGGAAGATGCTGATGGCGAGGAACACCACGAACGTGACTGCAGGAGCGAACACCCAAACCAGCACGACAGCGCCTGCCAATCCGACGTAGGAGAACAAGAAGAGAGCGATGATGGCAGGACGGCTCGTCCAGCCGAAATGCATGGCAAGCGCTCCGTCCATGGCCCCGTGGGGCAGGCCAATGAACACCACGCCGAGAAGCGCGAGAAGATTGAGCGTGTCGGGTGCGATGAACGACTCGAGCACCGTCATGAAACCACCTTGCGTGGCCGGCTGAACATCATCTTCGAAACGCCTCGGATGAAGGGTAATTTCGGCATGGCCATCATGACCTTGAAGCGAAGCCCCCATCCTGCCTTCCCGCTCATGAAACGGATGAATTCCTCACCCGACAAAGATTGCGCCATGCGACCGAACAAAATCGGCCCCTGCTGAGGCCAATGACGCAAGACGGCGAGCAGCACGCTGTCCATCCACACGTCCACTCGCTTGTGAGGCCGAGTGAACTTCAGTGGCTTCCCCTTGTTCACTTGCTGAATGCCTTCCTCAATTTGCTGATGAATGAAGGCGAACGTGTAGCCGCTGGCAGGCCGAATGGCCCCACCGTTCGCCCCTAGACCGGGAATGGCGGGGTCGTGAAGTCCAAGTGAGCCCATTGGAATCACGCCCTTCTCTTTGGAGATGACCTGCTGGATGTTGGCGTTGTGGTGCCTAAAGAGGTAAGCTTCAATCGCCTCTCTGTAGTACTCAGGAGGCATCACTGTGGTGCTGAACATGGTTGACTCGAGCAAGGCCCGAGTGGGAGAAAAGGGAAGCACGTACATGAAATGCATTCCGTCAGATTGGTCAACCCTGAAGTCCATCAAGATGGCTGTTTGTGGGTCAAAAACAGGCCGGTCGACTTCAACTTCCATGCCGGCAAAATGCTGGAGCATGGCGCCCGCTGGTGCTCGGGGAGGACGGGTATCAAACACCATGGAAGGGCTGGATGCGTGATGCTCCGATTCATCGATGAAGGAAACCCCGTGTTCCATGGCCGCGATTTTTGCCCCCTTGAGGTACTCAAGTTTGTGCATCGCATGATAGGGATGAGCCGATGAGGCGAGGGTGGCACTGGCCGACTCGGTGATGATCGACCAGTTGGGCCATGCGTGGCGAGCATGTCTGGTGGCAAAGGCCAAGTCGGGCGTCCCCCAAAACCCCAGCATGTGGTCCTTGACCTCGGGTGCTGCCGCTGGTTGAACCACCGTCACATCGTGACCTGGCAGTTCGTTCGCACGGGAGGCCAGCATCAGCGATGCGCATCCATCACCCAAGACATGGGTGGAGGTCATCCCCAGCCGCCCCCTTGCTGCTGGTAAGGTTTCAGCCATGTGTGCAAGTGCGTGTTATGCTGACGGCGAGGATGAGGGATTCTCCAGAAGAGATTTGACGTTGCACGAACCGTGCACAACATCTTGCTGGTTTTGGACGTGACTTGGCGACGACCGTGCCAGGAATCCTGTGATTTCAGCAACTGACGACCGATTTGTCGGTAGACCTTGGCCGCCACGCCGATGGAAAAGTGCGCTCGGAATGGAAGGTAGGACAACCCAGCTCGGCCGCTTGAATAGTACGTCTCTGCGAGGTCAAGGAGACGCTCAACGGCGAGGGTGATGAGCGTGCCTTCGTGGCTCGTTGGGTCCTCGGAAGCAAGCACAATGTCCTCGGGGCTGAGGTGATTCACCCATTCGCCGGGAAGGTAGCGTCGACCCATTTTGGCGTCTTCAACCACGTCCCGTGCGATGTTGGTCAACTGCATGGCGATGCCAAGATCCACAGCATGGGCCTTCGCTCTCGGGTCTTCGTTGTTGAGAATGTTGCACATCAGCAAGCCGACGGTCCCCGCAACCTTGTAGGCGTACTGAATCAGTGCGGCTTCGTCGTTGATGAGAACTCGAGGCGCCTGATCGTCCATGAGTCCCTCAACCAGTGAACCAATGACGTCGTGGGGCAGACGATAGGTTTCCACAAGGGGAGCGTGGTGCTTTAACACGGGATGTTGGCTCCAGTCCCCTTCGTTGAGAAGCGATTGAATTTGACGAAGGTGGGCAGGGCCGTCCGGAATATCACCGTCCGCCATGTCGTCGAGCACCCTGCAAAATGAGTACAGGACGGCTGCGTCGTGGCCCATCTTCGGGCCGAGAAAACGTCGAGCCCAAAAGAAACTCTCGCCACTGGTGGCGAGAATGCGTTCGGGTTCATCGAGGTTGTATGTTTTTTCCAACCTTTTCACCCATTCCAAAATTCGCGATTGAGGTTATAACTGGTTGTTTTTTTCATTCGTTATTTTCATGGGATGAAAAGCGAACATTCCTAAGTGATGACATTGAAGGATTGGTATGGCTCAAACACCGGATACGTCCCGACGTGCTGCGGTGATTGGGAGCGGTTTTGGAGGCCTCGGTGCAGCCATTCGGCTTCAATCCGCAGGCATCCAAACCGTGCTGTACGAAGCGCGGGACCTCCCTGGTGGGCGAGCCTACGTCTACGAAGACGAAGGGTTCACCTTTGATGCTGGCCCCACCGTCATCACCGCACCTCACACCCTGACCGATTTGTTCGAGTTGACGGGAAGGCGACTTGAGGATTACATCGAACTCATGGAGGTCCAGCCAATGTACCGGCTGATTTGGAGCGATGGCGATCGCTTTGATTACGTCAGGGACGAAGCCGCCATGGTCGCCCAAATTGCTCGACGAAGCCAGCGAGATGCGGACGGCTATCAACGCTTCTTTGAGTACGCCAAGAAGGTCTTCAAGAAAGGATACACCGACCTCGCCGACAGGCCGTTTTTGAAATTCTCCGACATGGTTGCCGTATCCCCATCGCTGATTCGCCTCCGTGCCGACCGGTCGGTGTACAAAACGGTGGCCAGATACGTCAAGGACGACCACCTCCGTCAAGCCTTGAGTTTCCATTCTCTTCTCGTGGGTGGAAACCCCTTCCAAACCTCCTCCATCTACACGCTGATTCACTTTTTGGAGCGTGAATGGGGCGTCTACTTTCCAAAAGGCGGGACACACGCTCTGGTGCGCACCCTTGTGAAGTTGTTCGAGGAACTCGGTGGGGAATTGCGTCTCTCAACACCGGTCGAATCCGTTGATGTTTCCACCGATGGAGCCAACACCCAGCACACCATCACCGACGGCAACGGCGGAACGGAAACCTTCGACTTGGTGGTTTCCAATGCGGATGTTCACCACACCTATGACCGGCTCTATAGGTCGGTAACCGCCGCTCAAAAACGAGCGAAGAAACTCGAAAAAATGGACTGGTCCATGTCCTTGTTCGTTCTTTATTTTGGCACGGACATCGCCTACGAGGACGTAGCCCATCACACCATTCTGTTTGGACCTCGCTACAAAGGCCTGCTTGATGACATCTTCAAGGGCAGCGAACTCCCTGAGGACTTCAGCCTCTACCTCCATGTCCCCACGGTCACCGACCCGAGTTTGGCACCCGAGGGTTGCAGTGCTGCTTACGTGTTGGCCCCTGTTCCGCATTTGGGTCGAGCCGATGTAGACTGGGACGAGATTGCTGAAGCCTACGGTGACCGCATCATTGAAGCCCTCGAAGTCGAAATGCCCGACCTTCGCAACCACATCGCCACCCGTCGGCACATCACTCCCAAAACCTTCCAACGTGAACTCGCTGCCTTCCAAGGATCTGCGTTCTCCGTAGCACCCAAGCTGACGCAAAGCGCCTACTTCCGGCCGTCCAACAAGGACCCTGATATCCCCGGCCTCTACTTGGTTGGCGCAGGAACCCATCCAGGCGCCGGCCTCCCTGGCGTCCTCAACTCCGCCAAGGCCACCGTGGATCACATTCTGGCCAACATGAACTGACGTTCATGCCACCTCATCAACGCTCCAACAACGGACAAGACACCAACCAGACAGAGGAATGGGCCAGCGCCCGCACAGACCTTTGATAGGATGAACACCTACCGCCCATCATGGAGCACCCCCTGCGCATCGTCGTTGCGAAACCCGGGTTGGACGGCCACGACCGAGGGGCGAAAGTCGTTGCACGCACCCTGCGAGATGCCGGGCATGAGGTGATTTACACCGGTCTTCGACGCACATCCCAACAGATCGTTGACACCGTCCGAGATGAAGACGCCCGTTTCCTCGGCCTTTCCTCCCTTTCGGGTGCTCACGCTCACCTGTTCCCCCAAGTGTGCCAGAAGTTGGTTGAGGCGGGGTTGGACGATGTCATCGTCTTTGGCGGCGGCATCATCCCCCACGAAGACCGCCCTGCGTTGCACCAAGCGGGCATTCGAGCCGTGTTTGGGCCCGGCACACCCACCTCCGAAATCCTTGATTTCATCCAACAGGCCTCAGAGAAAGCCGATGCTGGCGTGGGACAGGGCAGCGACTGGCACTGGGAATCTTCGGCGTGAGAGGGGTTGCGAACGTGAACGAGGAACGCAACCAAGCCTTGAACGGCGACCGACGCGCCATGGCTCGTTTACTCTCCAAAATTGAAAACGGCACCCTTGCCCTCAACCAACTCATCGAAACCCTCCCCGAATCATCGGAGAAGGGATGGACCACGATGGCCATCACCGGTGCGCCTGGTGTCGGTAAATCCGTCCTCGTGGACGCCTTGATGACGGCGTGGGCGAGCGAAGGCCACAAGGTGGCTCTGCTGGCAGTCGACCCGAGTTCACCCCGAACCGGAGGCGCCCTGCTCGGCGACCGCATTCGCATGTCCTCGGTCGACAACCCTACCATCAGTGAGCGCGTATACGTTCGTTCGATCGCAACGCGTTCCTCATCGGGCAGTGTGCCCCTCATCGTTGAAGACATGGCTGGGTTTCTCCTCGCTTGTGGATGGGACCGTGTGCTGATTGAAACCGTGGGCTCGGGTCAAGCCGAGCTCCGATGTGCAGCGGTGGCCGACCGCATCGTAGTGGTCGAAGGGCCGGCCCGTGGCGATGGCATCCAAGCGGAAAAGGCAGGTCTCCTCGAACTGGCCGACATCGTTCTCGTCAACAAAGCCGACCTCGACGGTGCTGAACGCCACGCCGGTGAGTTGCGTGAGTCGTACGCCCTAGACGGCGATGATGCGCCCGAGGTGTTGCTGACCTCAGGCCTCAAAGGCCTCGGGATTCCTGAAGCCGCATCGGCGTTGCTCAACCTCAACAGTTCAGGTCGTGCACGCCGCGCCCGAATGCGTGAGCGCTTGCTGGGCCAACACGAACGTCGGCTCGTCCTCCACCCATCGTACAACAGCGTCCTCGACGCTCTCTGCGAGGGCACCCTTGATATTGAGGAGGCGTTGATTCGTCTTCAAGGGGAATGAAATGGACGGTCAAGTTGAGATGACCAATCCGGTCGACACCTCCGTTGGAGGAATGCGAGGCCACGTTCTTCGAAGAGGCGTCCACCTCGGCATGGTTGGTATTCCCTACCTTTACTTCGCGCACGGAGAATCGGTCGCTGAGGCGGTTGGCCTCGACCTGCCTCAAGTCGTCGCCGGCGTTGTACTGCTCGCTCTTCTGCTCGAAGGGTTGCGTTTGAAACTCGGCCTGACGGTCTTCGGTCAGCGGGACTACGAGGCTCACCAAGTCTCGGCCCTCGCTTGGGGTGCCGTCGGCGTTGGCTTTGTGCTCCTCTTGACCCCCCACGAAGCCTATGCGTGGCCGCTCATTGCCTCCCTGGCACTGGGTGACCCCTTGATGGGAGAACTCCGCCGAAAGGATGTCGCAGACCGACAGGTGATGATTTACGCCACCTTGCTCCTCCTCGCCATTTGGTTGGTGTCAAGTTTCCAATTCGGTACGCCGGTGTGGCTCTGCATCCTGCTCGCCCCCGTATGCATGATCTCAGAGTGGCCACGGTTGCGCTACATTGACGACAACGCCACCATGTTGCTGATTCCCCTGGCACTCGTGCTCCTGCTCGAACCCTTTGCGCTTGTTATGGCCTAAATCGACCGTTGGCACATGCTTGATTCAATACGTTGAAAGGGTGGCCACGGCTCGTTGGAATCAGTGAAGAACATGGCCGACGAACCCACCAACTCGGACCCACCCCAAATCGCATACGGAATGGCCTTTGCAGTCGCCATTGTCCTGTTGGCCGTGGTGATGTTCCAGTACCCACTTTGGTAAGGAAATTTCACTGATTCTGAACATCCCTTGAAAAGGGACTGTCCTCGTTGATGACTCATGTGCGGCATTGCCGGTGTGCTTGGCCACCCCGATGCCGCTGTTCTGCAACGCATGAATCGACTCCAGCAACACCGTGGACCCGATGAAAACGATGTCTGGCACGACGAGCATGTTGGCTTCGCCCATGCACGTCTCTCCATCCTTGATTTGCAGTCAAGCCAGCAACCCATGACAGGTGTGGAAGGCGCCGTGGTCATTCTCAACGGTGAGATCTACAACCATGGTGATTTGCGCGCCAAGCATTCGGGCTATCCGTTCCAAACAGCAGGCGACACCGAAGCCGTTCTTGCCGTTCATTATGCAGCGAGGCAACGGGCCACCAGTGAGTTGACGGCGAAGGACCACGCAGCCTGGCTGTCAACCCTTGACGGCATGTACGCCATTGCGCTCTGGCATCCGGCTTCTCGGGAACTCATTCTCGCTCGAGACCCGATGGGCATCAAACCGTTGAGCAGAACCATGGTTGATGATTCGCTGATGTTCGCCAGCGAGGTCAAGGCCTTCCGGGCCGACGAACGAGACGTTCCCGAGTTGGATGAGTTGGCGATGGCTGCTCGTTTGGTATGGGACTATCCACTCGACGGATCGACCCTTCTCAAGGGCGTTCACCAACTCCGGCCCGGCACCGTTGAACGATGGGGGCTGACTCAACACCACCAACGGGTGTTGCTCGACGTGGCCGACATTGAACGGCAGGTGTTGGACCCCTCGCCGACATGGGACCCAAATGTCAACGCCGCCGACCTGCTCGAGAGCTTTGTCTCTGGGGTCCAGCAACGCTTGATGGCCGATGTGCCGGTGGGCATCGTGCTCTCAGGAGGCCTGGATTCCAGTCTGGTTGCAGCCGTGGCCCATGAAGCGGCCGAACGCGCAGGCCAGCCCGTCCCCGAATGCTGGACCGTGGCCGAGAGCGAAGACAACCCTGACTGGCAGGCTGCAGAAGTGGTGGCTTCTCATCATGACTTGGTCCACCATCAGCACCTGCTGGAAGCGTCGGCCTTTGAGAAGCGCTTACCCAAACTCGCCTGGCACGGCGAGGACGCCGACGTGACGGTGATGTTCTTCCACCCGCTGTTTGAACACATGGCCAACCACGTCAAAGTTGGCCTGTGCGGCCAGGGTGCCGATGAACTTCATGCCGGCTACCCGAGGTACGGAGCACTGGCCGACCACGGTCGAACCCTCAAGCAACGCATGAACGCCCTGCCTGACCACCTCAACACAGCCTTGCTCAACGGCGGTCTAACTCGTGAAGAAGGCTGGTATTCAGCTGCTCACGACCCTGAGACCATCACGGGTGACCTGCAAACCATGCTCAATTTTGAGCTGGAACACGGCCAGTTAAGCAATTTCCAACTCAGGTTGGT